>JBCDDJ010000008.1:0-39914 GCA_039180385.1 Cyanobacteria bacterium P01_G01_bin.38
GAAGTAGCGCATGATGTCAACGGAGTGGGTACCGTTGTCCATCAGCACCCCGCCGCCACTCACTGCTGGGTTAGAGTTCCAGCGGTTGGCCATGTCCACCCGCCCGGTAAAGGCGTTCTCAAACAGTACGATGTCGCCCAGAATGCCAGACTGCACAATGCTCTTAGCTTTGACCACATCTTCGACATAGCGAAACTTGGAGGCCATGGTGATCAGCACACCGTTTTGCTGGGCCGCTTCGGTCATCTTGCGAGCGTTCTCGACATCGATACTAAAGGGCTTTTCACATAGCACATTGACGCCCCGACTAAGGAAATATAGGGCAATCTCAGGGTGGGTGGTGGGCGGCGTGCAGATAATCACCGCATCTAGGTCAAGCTGCTCAGCCATCGCCTCATAGGACGAAAAACCGTCGCACTTGGCGCTCTCGGCAAGGGCATTAGCCGCCTCAATGCGGATATCAGCCACCCCTGCTAGCTCAGCCAGCTCAGTATTATCGAAGGCTTGGACGTGGGTTTGTGCGATCGCACCGGCACCCACCAAACCAAATTTCAAGACAGCAGTAGTCATGTTTCTAAAAACGGTTCCAAAGAGAACAACAGAAAAGCAAATAACAAGATGTGACTGGATGCTATTAGCTCAGGGCAGCCACCGCCTCTTCAAGCGACTGCGCGATATAAGCCACGTGTTCCTTGGTGTAGCCTTCATTCCAAGGCAGCACTAGTACGTGCTCTAGCCCCTGGAAGGTGCCCGGATACTTCGCCTCGTCGTAGTCAACGGCTTCAGGTCGCGCCAAGGTGAATGGGAATCGAGAGTTGCCAAAGGTGCGCTGATCCTGGAAAACAGCACAGCGGAAAGCAGGCTTCTGGATATAGCGAGGGGCTGAGAAAATCCCTTTATTTTCCTTGAGCCACTTCGCGATCCCGACAGCACCACCCTCAACCACTGCACTGTCAATTACCAAGCAGTACTTCCAAAAAACGTGGGCATTACGGGTATCCTGACGCGGTGCTGCAATCCCCGGTACCTCACGTATCAATTGGGTCAGCCTGTTTGCTAAACGACGACGCTTGTTGACCACACCGCGCAGCTTAGGCAATTGGGCACAGGCTACCGCCCCCTGCAGCTCGGTCATCCGATAGTTGAGTGCTAAAAAATAGTGGTCAGGCTTTGGATCGCCATAGCCCCAAGCCTTGTTAATGTAGAGCCACATGCGACGGGCCAACGCATCATCATTGGTCACCACAATACCGCCCTCACCAGTAGTAATGTGCTTACCCTGCTGTAGGCTGAAACAGCCGATCGTACCCATCGTCCCTACATATTCTTTGTTGTGGGTCGCCAAAAACGACTGAGCCGTGTCTTCAATTACCGGAATCCCCCGGGCCTCCGCCAGCGCCATGATCTCAGTCATGTTGCAAGGGTTGCCAAACAGATGGGTAACCATAATGGCCTTGGTGCGATCGCTAATGCATTTCTCAAGGGTCTCAGCGGTCACATTCCAAGTGGTCGGGTCCACATCAGCAAATACCGGAATCGCGCCCTGATAAAGAATCGGAGTTAGCGCACCCATGTCCGTTACAGACGTGGTGATGATTTCGTCACCGGGCTCTGGATCAATCGCCGCCACCGCCACATGAACTGCCGCAGAGCCAGAAGCACAGGCATACGCGTGCTTGACCCCGAGCAGCTCAGCAAAGTCTCGCTCCAATGCTTTAACAAACTGCCCTTTGGTGCTGGTTAGCGTGCCGCTGTTAATCACCTCAGTCAATAGCTGGATTTCTTCGGTACCTAGCGTCCGGCCAGATGAATTTTGATCGGACGGCAACTGCAGGGTTGCTGCGGGCTTGGGAATCATATTAACCATGATTTTCAAGGTCTCCTATCGGTTAAGATCTAAAGTGAACTTCTAAAAATGTCGATGCCTAAGGCCGCGAGTTGCGAGCTCGCGCTGCCCGATACGTTTGAGTACCCAGGTAAAAACTCTCCTCAAAATAATGTTTGATCTGCATCGCCAGCACCCCCAGGCTCAACAACTGAATGGCCAAGATCAACGTAATCCCTGCTAGCAAAAAGTCGTGCGGGTGGTCCACAAACGCCTGTGAGATGGCTTGGGTAAACTCGATCGTTGCCCCCGACTCAATCAAGCCTCGGTAAGCTTGAGCACAATGTATCAGCACATGCAGCTGAATAATCCCGGAGCCCAATAACAACAACAGTCCTGGCACCACAAAAAACATTACAGGCCGAAATACAAACCCGTAGAAGAAAACAGACCAACTTTGGCGCAGCACCTTCATACTTGACTTCCGACGGGGTGCTTTGGGGGGCTGGGGTTGTGTACCCGTGAGCCAGTGCAAATGAGCTGGGACCTCCTCCACTGGCACTTTTAGCACCTTAGCTTTGTAGAGCAGCTCTGGATTAACATCCATGCCCGTCGAGCGAAAACTCAAGGACTTTAGAAAATTTGCGTCATAGACACGCACCATGCCGGTCAAGGTGGCCACATCACGATGGGCCGCAAATGAGAGAAACCGATTGGCCCAAACGCTCAACATCAATCGAGACCAAGGCACGTTAGAGACGCGGCCTCCTCGCATATAGGGAGACGTCACAACAACTTTGGCCCGACTCTTTTGTATTTTGTCCAAAAGTGCCTCTATGTGATCAGGCGCATAGCTGAGATCAAGATCTAAGGTGACAATGTAGTCTCCCTGACTATGCTCAAAGCCGGTCTTGAGCGCTTGCCCCAACCCCATATTGACCCTATGATGAACAACCCTCAGATGAGGGTGGACATTTGCAAACGTATCCGCCAAAAAACCAGTATCATCACGACTGCCATCGTTGACCAATACGATCTCCCAGCGATATCTATCCTCCAAAGACACCAGATACTCACAAAGAATCTGAAGGTTATCCCATAAAATTAACGATTCATTGTATGCAGGCACAACAATTGAAACCATCGGCAGCAATTTTGCCGCCTGCTCAGAGTCAACATCGCTATTCTGCTCAGCAGCTTGGTGCCAAGAGGCCGACATTTGCTGGGAAAATAAATGCATTTCAAAAACCCCAAATACTAGCCGCAATATCCACTGGCAGGTAACAATGCACGCACACAAAAACCATGGGGAAACTGGCCACAACCCACGCCTTCAATAAAGAAGCCAGATTGCGACCTTTCCTACATCATCTAAGACCGTTAAGCAATGACTGAGTTCCCGCTCAAGTCATATAAGTCACATATCGAATCACAAAGGTGCCTAAACTGCCCCAGCGTCTTGATTGATAGAGGAAGCTACGGAAACGTCGCCTTTTAGGCAACCTTTGTTAATACAGAGAGAATATTAAACAGAGAGGGGACAGGTTACCCCATCCCCTCTCTGCTTTTCCAGTCAGCGGTTCTTGCTTTAAGGAGCCAACAAACCAGCTTGATAAACTAATGTTCCAGAAGAACAATCAAGCTCATCTCAAGTGCTCCTGTTTTCCAGCAGATACAATCAGTTTCCTGACTGCATAGTGACATCTTTATCATGAGGTCTATCAGAACTAAAGCACTTTTGTAGGGACTCACCTAAGCCTTGATTTGGCTTGAAGTTTATATGAAGGCCGCCACATTAGCAGCCAAATGCCTTGAAATCATTGCGAATGAGATTTTCTCGGAAAGCCTTAAAAACTGATTGACTGACAAAGGGCTAGCGTCAGGAAGTCACGCCTACAAATACGCTAGCGCAGCCATGCGTGAACAGGCTACTTCTAGGCCACCTGCATGGACTCGTTATGCCAAGGGTTTCCTCCGTGAATCAGGCAGAGTCAGTGACGTCTGGCGTAGTACGACACTTCCAAATCTGCACACCACCCTGGCGTTGTGTTTTCGTATAGAAAAACAGCATTGACGCGAAAGTATCGACCATCATGAAAAAGACAATCCCCCACTCGAGGAATGATCGGATACACCGCAAACCAAAGATAGTCACGCCCCGGTAAATTTGTATTTGTTGAAATAGGAATCGTCGCAATCACTTGGACTTTATAGCCAGGGCCAGAGTAAGCGGTCACGGGGGAGGCGGGGGGCTTAGCCGGGCTCTTAGCTGACTTTTTGCGAACTTTTTTAGTTTTTTGGGCGGGGGTGACTTTAGCCGCATCAGCAACGTTTGGGACAGACGGTGTCCCAGTCGATATTTTTGGAGCCGCTGACTTAGCAGGCGATGATTTTGGAGACGACTTTTGGGGCGGCGGCGGGTCAGCCAGTGGGGGGGCAGCGGTTGGTGGCTGATCGCTGCCCCCCCTCATAAAGGGGTTGCCGATAAACGGGTTGCTGGGAAAGTCGCTCATGGAGTGGTGGGGTAGTGGAGTGGCGGGGTGGTGAGTCTCCCAACCTTTAGATGCGTTATAACAAAAAGTGGCCTTTTTTGCGCACAAATTATCTCGTGTAAATTCGTGTGTAAATTAGGGATCTTTGCTGAGGATGAGCGAGGGATTCCGATCGGAGAGGTTCGTAGGTTTGAAACTGCCCTGGCTGACCTGGGCAAAGATGCCAATATTTACATTTATGAAGGAGTGGGCCATGCCTTTGCTACCCCCTCGGATCAAAATTATGGCGCTCAATCGGCTGAAGATGCTTGGGATAAAACCCTGCGCTTTTTTTTAGAGGCCCTGATCGATGGCTGACCCTGCTCTATCATCCATCACTGCCAAATCCATTGCGGCATATCGTAATTGAGATAAACGGGTCACAATAGTCTATAGCAAAGCCAAACAACCTCCATTTTCCCCTTACATGATTCATTCGTCTGCACCGCGGCCTGTGAACTTGACCCACTTAATCCTAGAAGCCCTGAGATTGCCCAGCAGCGCGATCGCATATCATGTCAGCTATCAATTAACCGAATACTACCCCGACAAAATTATCTTAGAGGGCGACAGTCACTACTTTGATCTGCAAAAATTTGCGGAGGAGGGCCACTGCGAAACTCGGACCATCACCAGCGTCAGCAGCTCAACCGGATACGCCCCCACGGAGAGTGCCACGACGGTCTACAACCACACCATGACCCAGTGGAATGCCAAAAAACAGGAACCCCGTCGCGACCAAAAAAATGTCTGCTTTGAGGTGCTCTGGCAAGAACATCAGTTAATTGTGCTGATGTTGAGCTGGCCTCAGGGCTACTTTGAGCGCCATTACTACTGGATTTTGGCCGACTCACAAACTGCTGCCGACGATTTCTTTGCCACCGTCTGTGGTTGGAACTCCGACGTGCGGGATGAGGTAATGGTTTTTGAAGGCGGTTTATGGCACAAAAGCCGCGATTTATTTGAATCGATCCAAAGCGCGACTCTAGACAATTTGGTTTTGGCGGACTCCCTCAAAGAAGACATCTACGCCGATGTCGAGCAGTTCTTTAGCGCCAAGGCTATGTACACTGAGTACAACGTCCCCTGGAAGCGCGGCATTCTATTTATTGGGCCACCGGGCAATGGCAAAACCCACATGGTCAAAGCCCTGATCAACACCAGCGGCTATCCGTGCCTCTATATTAAAAGCTTTAAAACTCGCCAAAGCACGGATACTGACAATATGCGGGTGGCCTTTGAGCGGGTACGAGAAACCGCTCCTTGTATTGTTGTGATCGAGGACCTCGATGCCCTGATTGATGACGAAAATCGCTCCTTTTTCTTGAACGAACTCGACGGCTTTGCCCTTAACGATGGGGTCTTGATGATTGCCTCAACCAACCATCCGGAGCGACTGGATATGGCTATTCTGGAGCGCCCCAGCCGGTTTGATCGCAAATATCATTTTGAGCTCCCCGGCATTTCAGAGCGCACGGCTTACCTGACCCTATGGAACCAAAAGCTCAAACCAGACATGCAGCTCTCCCCGGCTGAGTTAGCTGCGATCGCAACCGCCGCCGACGGCTTTTCCTTTGCTTATCTCAAAGAACTGCTGCTGTCGGCCAGCATGAGCTGGGTGCAACAACGGACCCCGGGCAGCATGGCCAAAGTTATGACCGACCAACTCAACAAACTCAAAAGCCAAATGGAAAGCCAGTCTTCAGATCCCATCCAAAATGGAGACAGAGGACATAAGGGGGCTCACAGTTTGGAGAGTATTGCATCGCTAGCAGCCATAAAACAGGCTGAGGGAAACCTGTAAAGGGGCAACGTCTAAACGGGGCAACGTCTAAACGGCAAGATCAAAGACTCACCGTTAGATGGGGAGACAATTTGCAACAGATGTATAAGCTACACAGTCAAAACTTTTTATTTGTTAATCTTTAACGGCTTAATTTACACCCATTGATTAAGGAAACCCAACGACTTTTCGCTCCCTTCTAGATTCTTGCTTACTCTGGAGCCATCACTGAATAGGACACCTACTATTTATGGCGGCGACTTCTGATTACAGCAGACTGCTGAGTAAACCCCGAACCTTTTGGGCGCTCTGGATACTAGGTCTTGCCGGGGTATTTTCCCTATTGCTGGTCCCATTAACCTTACCGGCTGGCGTCGAGCTACCCGTCTCTGGCGATGCCTTAAAAGGGCTCAGTTTGTTACAACCCATCGTGTTACTAACGGCAATGGCGGGGTTAGGGGCCGCCCTCGCATCCCAGGTCAGCCTAGAGATACCGCTTCTCCAAGCTATTTATGAACGGCGCGGCATCGGCAAAGTGGCGCGATCGCAGCTGCTCGCCGCCAGTATCGCTACCCTGGCTGTTTTCATTGCCATGATGCTAGTCCAGGGTTGGGCCGAGCCCCATCTCCCCGCTGCCTACCTGGCCATTAACGAAAACGCCGAAACCCTCCTACCACCTGCCACTCGTTTTTTATACGGCGGCATTACCGAAGAAATTTTGATGCGCTGGGGGTTGATGACCTTGCTAGTTTGGCTGCCCTGGAAGTTGCTCCAGTCTGGGACAAGTCGCCCCAAACCCGTCTTTTTCTGGGGGGCGATCTTCGCCACCGCGATGCTCTTTGGGATTGGTCATTTACCCCTACTTTTTAACCTGGTGCCCCAGGCCTCTAGCTTTTTGGTTACCTATATCGTCGGGTTAAACGCCTTGGTGGGCATCGCCGCAGGCTGGCTCTATTGGAAACATGGCTTAGAAGCCGCCATGATGGCCCACATTTTGTTTCATGTTTTAGGGTTGATCGTTCAATAGCAGACCGCTCGAGATTGCTCGCCAAACCCATCTATGCCAATTGCCAATCGGACGCCTCAATGGCACATTCCGGTTGGCAATTCGTCTCTAAATCAGGCATGTTAGTAGACAAAATCCGCTGTTTCCTCCCCACAAAACTGAGGGAATTATAAAACCATGCTTAGCCTGGCAGTGTACCCAGCCAGGCCCTCAACGGCTTTTACCAAAATCCATGAATCCCCATCACCGATCCAAAGAAGAAGACCTGCGCCGCCGCGAAGAAGCCCTCAAGGAACGCGAGATTCAGATTAGAATGCGTGAATTGGAAGCAGAGCTTGACCCCACTCCGGTACACCCGACTGCCAAGCATGACGCAACCCCGGACACAAAGAAGCGCCCCTGGTATAAGCGCCTGCTCGAAATCGGCAAGTTTTGCCTGATTGTTCTGGCCGTAGTCGTGGCCGTCCGCCTCACCGCCTGGCTGGCTACCGCCATTCTCATTTTGGGTATCGCCTGGGTTGCCTACAAGATTTTCTTAGAAGGCGATCGCAATTGATGCCGCGTCAAGTTTGAAGTCTTGATGGGATAGGTGGGGGAGTGGGGAGCAGGGAAGGTAAAAACAAGACTCATCAGCGAAGCGAACCCACCAGTGCAGCGAACCCACCAGCGAAGCGAACCCACCAGCGAAGCGAACTGACCAAGCGATAGCGGCCTCCCCCAAGCGATAGCGTTCCCACTAAGCGCAGCGTCCTACTCAGCACAGCGCCCCCACACAACTTCAAGGTGAGACTTTAAATCCTCGATGAAGATTGTGATTTTTAACGGGTTAAGTTGTGAAAAAGCATCTACAACCCATGACTAGTCACTAGTAGACCTTAACCCCTTGTCCTAAAACCTTCACTGATTCAAAAAACGCATGCCTACCCTAAACGCAACTGATTTCTTTAGCGATCTCGATCGCGTTGCTAAGGTCCGTCATCAGATGGCCGATACCCTGTCGGATCTGGCGGGGCTGCTCACCGACACAGAGACAGAGAGCGCCCAAAAGTCGGGTGAATTGGGCCTCGATCAAACCATCGAAGACATTGCAACTGCCAGCAGCAACCTGCGCCAGGGCGTTTTCCGGCTGCTGGTGCTGGGGGATATGAAACGGGGCAAGAGCACTTTTCTCAACGCGCTGATTGGTGAAAATTTGCTGCCGAGCGATGTCAACCCCTGCACGGCACTCCTCACCGTGCTGCGCTACGGCCCTGAGAAAAAGGTCACCGTCCATTTTGTGGATAACCGTCCGCCTGAGACCGTCGACTTCAAAGCCTTTAAACAGCGCTACACGATTGACCCCGCTGAGGCCAAACAGTTAGAGGCCAATCAGGAACTGGCCTTTCCTGAGGTCAGCCACGCCGTCGTCGAGTATCCGCTACCGCTCCTCGAAAAGGGCGTCGAGATTGTAGACAGCCCAGGCCTCAATGATACTGAGGCTCGCAATGAGCTTTCGTTAGGGTATATCACCAACTGTCACGCTATTTTATTCGTACTGCGAGCGACCCAGCCCTGCACCCTGGCCGAGCGCCGCTATCTCGAAAACTACATTAAAGGCCGGGGGCTGTCGGTCTTTTTCTTAATTAATGCCTGGGACCAGGTCAAAGAAAGTTTGATTGACCCTGACGATGCTGAAGAACTCGCCGAAGCTGAGGAAAAGTTACATAGAGTATTCAAAACTCACCTGAGTGATTATTGCCAGATCGACGGCCAAGACTGGTATGATGAGCGCGTCTTTGCGATTTCTGCCCTCGGGGCGCTGCGGCAGCGCCTAAAAGACCCCGACGCGGCTCTGGAGGGGACCGGATTTTCGCCGTTTATCACCGCCCTGAATACGTTTTTGACCCAGGAGCGGGCCATTGCCGAAATGCGCCAGGCTCGCACCCTTGGGCGTCAGGCCAAAAGCCGCTTTAGCGAAGCCCTCGAGCGCCGATTGCCTTTGCTGGGGCAGGATGTAGACCAGCTCAAGCATCGCATCGAGTCGGTTAAGCCAGAGTTTGACCAGCTCGGCGGCATTCGCGACCAGTTTCGCGATGATATTCGCTCAATGCGCGATCGCAAATCCCATGCCATTGCCAACTCCTTTCGCACCTACGTTCTCAACCTTGAGACCACCTTCGAACAAGACTTTCTCCGCTACCAGCCCGAGATTCGTTTTGGCGATTTTTTAAGCGGCAACGGTCGCGGAGCCTTCAACGCTCAGCTCAAAAAAGCCTTTGAGCAGTATGTCAACGATAAGTTTTTTGACTGGTCACGCACCGCCGAGCAAGAAATGGACGGGGCCTTTGAGCAACTGTCTAAGAATGCCGCTCAGTACGGCGCGTCTTACACCAAAATTACCGACCGTATGACCGAAAAACTCACTGGCCAAAAGCGCCTTGGCCTACCCTCCGATCTCGGTGAAGATGACTCCCCTAGCTGGACTAAGTGGGCCATGGGCCTGATTTCCCTCGCTTCGGGCAACGTGGCGGGGGTGGCCCTGGCCGCCGCTGGCTTCGACTGGCAAAGCATTTTATTTAACTTTCTCACCGTTAGCAGCATTGCCCTGGTGGCCTCCGCCATATTTGGCATCGCCTTTGGTCCCATTACAGTGGCCCTGGTTGGTCTGGGCTTCGGTGCGCTCCAGCTGGATCAGGCCCGCAAAGAGCTAGCTAAAGCGATGAAAAAAGAGCTGGTTAAGCACCTGCCCAAGCTGGCAGACGAGCAGTGGCAGCCCATTTATGATGCCATCCAAGATTGCTTTGATAAGTATGAAGAAGCCGTCGTTGAGCGCATCGATCAAGATATCACCAGCCGCAAAGCAGAGCTGGACAATTTGGTCAAGCAAAAGGAATCGTCCGAAATCAACCGCGACGCCGAAGTGAGCCGATTGCAGACTGCAAAAGCGGAGATCACTTCAACTTGCCAGCAGCTAGAATCGGCGTATCAGTATTTGCTCACAGCAGAGTAATCGGCAAATCCAGGACCCAGGGGCTTTCAAGAACCCTGGGTCCTGTCCCCTGAAGACATCCCCGCCCTCATTCCTCAATCCACTTTCCAAAAATGGACCCCGCCAACTGCATTTCCCCGCTCATCGGCATCCTCCAAAATGCAGCTGGGCTCTTAGATGCCCAGCAGTCCACTGTGCTAAAGGCAAATATCCTGCATTTGTGCGATCGCGTCACCCACCCCACCTTTCGCATTACCGTCTTCGGTCCCTTTAACTACGGCAAATCCACCCTGCTCAATGCCCTGCTGGGCGAAAAAACACTGCCTATTGATTTGGTCCCCACCACCGGAGCCGCCATCACTGTCAAATATGGCCCTACCCTCCACAGTCAGATCACCCTGGCCGATGGCACCACCCTTAAAGAACCCGGCACCGATCTGCTGAAGCGCTACGCCATCCTCGACGAGCAGCGCCACATGCGCGAAGACGTCACCGCTGTCGAAGTTCACTGTCCCCACCCCTTCTTGCAAACCGGCGTTGAGCTAGTAGACCTGCCCGGCACCGACGACCGCGAAGCCCAAAACAATTTGGTGCAGGCCAAACTGCTGGAGGCCGATCTGGTCATTCAGCTGCTTGATGCCCGCAAACTGATGACCCTGGCCGAGCGCGAGCACCTGCGCGACTGGCTCCTCGATCGCGGCATCACCACCGTCCTCTTTGTGGTAAATTTTCTGAATCTGATGGAGCCCGAAGACCGCAAGCAAGTTGCATATCGACTGCGCTTTCTGGCCGAGAGCTTTCGCTCAAATTTGCCCGACGGCATCAGCAATCTCTGCACAGTGGATGCCCTACCAGCGCTGAGGGCTCGCCTCAAGGGTGATATGGCCGCCGCCACCCAGTCAGGGCTGCCCGCACTAGAGTCTGCGTTGCAAACTATCGTGCAAACCCAGCAGCCTCAACTGACCACTCAGCGACTGCCCAGGCTCTTACCCCTGGCAACCCAGGTGCAAAAAGCCCTTCAAACCCAAATTCAAACATTTGATGCCGCACCTCCCGCTCAAGATTCTCGCCGTGTTGAGATTCAAAAAAAAGCCCAAAAATTAATTGGGCAGGGGTTTCAGACCAGCGTAGCCGACCTGCGACGCTGGCTTGCGCCCCCTAATCTATTGCAGCAGTATCAGGGCAGTCTTGCTAACGCCATCCAGGCAAATGAGGCACCGCAGTGGCTTAATCAAACTCTGCAACCTGATTGGAAACAAAAGCAACGGTCGGTGGTGGATTGGGTATACAAAGCTTGCGATTTTTTTGACTGTCCTCGCCCGGTTGATTTATGGGTCGCGTTGGAAAATCCGTCACGGCAAACGCAAACCCCCGTTCAGCCTCAGGCCCAAACAGATAGGAAGGAGACAAAGCGTAGTTCTAGAGATGGATTAGGCCCAAGTGCGATCGCAACCGGTCTCGGCTGGGTCCTCGGTGGCCCAATGGGGGCTGCTGTCTTAGGCAGCAGCTATTTAGTCAACCAGGCCAGCGGCCAGCGCAAAGGCGTACAACCCGACCCCCCGCAGCCCGCAGACAATAGCCTCACCATTGCCCAAACTTACCTACGGCGCTTTAGCGAAGCTGCCCTGGCTGCCCTCGAGCAATACGAAATAGAGGCAAATAAAATTATTCAAAAGCCAATCAAAGCCCCTCTAGCCAAGCGATCTACCCAGCAGGAAGCCCAGCTAGTCCTGTTGAGAAGTACATTAACTGAGTTGACACAGGCAATTGAGAAAGGAAACCGTCAGAGCGTTGTTTGACTATGAAAATAGTGTTTAAGCAGCCCTCGGTGATTTATACAGTTTTTCCAAGTGATGACGCTGTTTTATTGAGCTGATCTATTCCCGAGAGAGTATGAGCTAGAGAGGTAGCAGTTTCTCTAGCTGATTGATCAACTGCATCCATTGCTGTGAACACCTCGCCAATTGCGTCTGATTGGTGTTTAATCGTAATGGCAATTTGCTGGCTATTCATCACCGCTGTGTCCAGCGATTTTTGAATACCCTGAAAAGCTTTGCTAGCTAGCTGGTTATGTGGTGTGATCGATTTAACGATTTGGACACTTTCCCCTACTAGCACCACGCTACTATCTATTAATCCTTTGATATTTCCAAGAATTTGATTGATCTTTTGAATAGAATCTTGAGTTTGCTCAGATATTGACTCGATCTCCTTAGTGACTATAGAAAAACCTTTGCTTTTACTTCCTGCTTTCATAGATTCAATCGAGGAATTCACTGACAGTATCCGAGTTCGTTCGCTAAAGTCACTGACTGTATTAGAGATATCTGAAACTTGCTGAATCTTGATGCTTAAAGCTCGAATCTCTTGTGCTAAATTTTCTACCTTGTTCTCTAAATCAATTATCACTGCAAAAGACTTTTCTATTGTCAGTTCGCCAGCTTTTGTCCTTTTAGAGGATTCTTTTGCAGCAAGGGCAGCAGCATTAGCCTTTTGGGCCAGTTGCTTAGAGGAATTGCGAAGCTCCTCCATAGTAGAGGTAGTCTCATGAACTGAAGTGGCTTGGCTGCTAGCTATATTTTCCTGTTCTGCCACTGTTGCTGACATTTGTTGGCTAGTCGAAGAAATTCCATTAACGAGCTGTTGAAAAATACTGACGATCTTTTTTCCTTGAAAAATACCGAATGGCAATGTGACAGTGGAAGCAAAAATCACTACCAAAAAACCTATTCTCTTAAAAAAGTTGATCACACCAAATAGGCTGTTTTCATCAATTATTCTGATGATATATATGTATTGCTCTCCGCTAAAATTTACCCTCACATAGCTAAAAACCTGATTGCCTTCAGTCAAGATGCCTTGTTCTTCGGACAGAATGTTGTTAGCTATTTCAACTGGATAATCCTCTTGGAAATTGCTTCTGTCTCGACCTAGATCGAAACCCCACTCTTTCGATTCATCAGGATGGGAAACGTAGCTTCCCTGTGAGCCTATGATTAAGACTGTTTCGTTGCTTAAAGCATCATCAACAAGATCAATAAACTCATCGGCAAAAACATCTGCAACCAGGATGCCACGGCTATTCTCAATCCCAACAGGAGTAGAATATTGGAGGACAGGTTGGAAGGGTTGAGTGATTCGTTGTCTCTCGTTCTGCAAACCAATACGAGAGATAGCAACTTCTCCAATTTGTAGCTGGATGGTTTCGTTGAAGAAAGGTCGATCGGATTTGTTTTGCAAATCTTCGTCTTGGATAATTCGAGCTTGGCTGCGTCTGTCGTTGTCTTTCTCTACACGAACAATTTCGTTCCCTTCGTCATCTATATATCGAAATTTTTGATATCGCGATTTTGATTCTGCTAAAGCAATGAATGTTTGTGAGGCTTCATTCTGCCATTCCTGAGTACTCAGTCCTGTGTCTGGATCGATATCCTCTGAAGCGGAGGCCCGAATCATTCCCTGAATAGAGGCTGATCGGCTAAGAAATAACACATCGTCGCCAACACCTGCCAAGAAAGCGTCAATTTCGCCAGCTCTGCTAAGCGTTTCCTGCTGAAATTTTGATATAGCAGCCTCAGATGCGGTTTCAGAGAATTTCAAGATACCGTATAGTCCGAGAGCTGCTGGCAAAAGATTGCTCAACACTAAAATGAACAGCAGCTGGTGTCGGAGTCGAAATATTCTGGAAATTAGTATAAGCATCTGTTCCATACATAAAATAAAAGTTTGGATCCTGGATAATCCAAACTAGGGGTTCTTGCCCTTAGGTATTCTTCTTCCGAGCAAAAGTTCTTAAAATCAGGAGAAGAGGGGGGATGTTTCTGAAAATATAAATCCCCCCTAAACACGACTCTTCAACCAATCTATATCTCGTGGGGAGATATCTAGTAGTCCTCAACTGTGATTGTTCCTAGGACTGTATAAGAATCTCCTGTCGGCTCAATTACAACTGCGCCTCCTTGAGGTGGCTTCTCTCCAGTCATTAGTTGAATTACATCGCTATGTCCCACCAGTACTGTGTTAGAGCCATCTGTTGGCTGGGTCGAGAATAAAGGTGTTGCCTCTGCTTTTCTCTGGTTTTTTTCGTCTTCGGAAGGTGCCTCGGACATCGCTGTCAACCTCGAGTCTAGCTCGTAGAACCCGAAAGTCAATTGAGCCGTTTGCCAAGCTCGGCAATATTCACTCGAATACACTGCTCCCACAGGCACATTAGCGAGTCCCTGCTGAATTACAAATGACTCTTTCCACCCCTTTTCACCCAGGCTTCTCTGGGTTTCACAGTCGCCCATCTTGGCTTGGGCCTGATCTTTATAGGTTTTTCCGTCGGTACTAGAGTGTCGAAGGTAAATGATTTTGCCACCTTCCTCTAGAGCCCCTATGAGATTAGCCACGTCTGCTGACCTAGAGAACTCATCGCTCGGAGACGGAGCCAATGGAGACTTCTCCGAAGCGGTGAGGTTTATGTCGGCTCGTGCAGCATTGGGGGAGTTAACTTGGCGTGACTCTTGAGGGGTTTGAGAGGGAGATGAGCAGCTTAATAAAGATGATACTGACAAAGCTGTTAGAGTTGCTAGGACGCTTCTGAGCATGGTTGATATCCTATTGAGCTATTAAGTCCGAGGAAGGACAGTAGATGAAGGGCGGTAGATGTAGATATGCAATGGAAGTAAAGACACCCCAAATAGTTCTAGCTTTTTATTTTTAGGAATTCAAGGCATAACTTTATTCTGAGAGTACTTTAAGTCAATGGGGATGGTAAATTTGAAACTGTCTGAAGAACGGTAGAACCCTTCTATATCAAAGGTAGTAATGATTCAGCGCATCAGAGCCTCAATGTGTGAGCAACAGACCCTATTGGGATAGAAGCTAGCTCCCCGTGGCCGTGGACTCATAAATACACGAGCAAGCGTCAAACCAAGGATGGGGTTAAATATTATACTTAGTGTGCAATGGCGAGCCAGGGCCCCCTATCTCTAAATGCAAGACAGGTCGTGGCAATTTCTACCGAACCCCATGCAGGTCAAGTCTAAGCATATAGGGCAAGTCATCGTTCTACAGGGCTTGGGAGCGTTTCAGCAATGCCAGAAGCATATGAGATGTTGTCTCGTCGTCGATTAGCCGAGATCGCAACATCCTTGATTACACTAAAGAAACTACTGGCAAATCATGTTGTAAAAAGTACCGACTTAATCTCGCACTGAACCTTTGCTAGATGCCATTTCATTTCTGCAAGTCAATAGACCGACGGTATTATGATTTTTTAGTGATTTTTTAGTGAAGCTTTTCCAGTTAAGTATTGTGGGTACTTCCGTTAGGCAAAGCAGGCGAGGGGGGCTTTTCTGTGAGGGGCAAAATGGGTGCAAAGTGGGGTGCAAAGTGGACAGTTGCCACTACAGCACTCATTACGCTCAAGAGCTGGTGGATCAGATGCGTCCAGAGGCAGGCTACTCTGTCTCCGTCCGGTCAGATTGTTCATGCATTAATTGCTCTTGTTGCTGTGTGGCCTGGTTTCTAAGGTTAATCAGGTTTTGCCTTGCCTGCTTGGCCGCGAGGCTGTTTTCACCAGAGAGCACGATTGAGATTTCCAAGCAGTCGAGGATGATTCTCTCTGATGCTGCAAACAGCTTAGACTTGATGTTGTCACTTTGCATGGCTTTACCCTATTCCAATAGCTAATTTTCAGTGTTTCAAGATCTTTCCTGACATTCCAGTGCCGTCCGTACATTCCGGAGCACCGTCATTGAGCTAACCAAGAAGTTGGGTATTGTCATGAACCAGGTAAAACCTGATCCACGTCCCTCGACCCATGCTCCGTAAACGGCTGCTTAAGGACAAAACCTTTGACCAGACCTGCTCTGGTAGAGTGGGCTGAGAACCAACAGTGACAAGATTTTTAGCTAACTGTTTTAGATTGTGACTTGCAAATGTGGCGGTTGTACTTCATGAAAGCTATACTTTGGTAGAAAAAAAGGGGTGTATTGCAAAGAGATAGTGAATCAACTATACCCATAACAAAACTATGTATTACACCCGATTCAGATCGCTTACTCATAGCCGCCCCAGAAGAGATAGTTATCTAGAAGATATTAACCGAATCTTTCTAGAAACCATGCGAGACAGCGAAGCTGGGACGACTGAAGTTGCTCGAACAGGGGCTATTCTTTACACGAGCATTTTCGATGCTGTCAATGGAATATCGTCTGCTAAAAAGCGCACTAAAAGTTATGGTCAGTATTCCGTGGATGCTTCGGACGCACCACGCAGGGCTTCTCAATATGCAGCTGCTTTGGCAGCCTCTCAAGAAGTATTGTCGTCTCTATATCCAGGGGACGCAAATCTCGAACGCCTAAATGATCTCCTAGATGATATTCCACAGAATAGACGTCAGAGTCAGGGGTTAGAGTGGGGCAAGCAGGTTGCCCAAGAAATCTTGTCAGAGCGAGAAGATGATGGCTCAGGCGATAGCGTACCTTATGAGCCAAATACAGATATCGGGGGCTTTGATGGCTCTTGGGGGTCAAAGCAATTTGCAACCGCAGATCCTTTTAGTGAGGACTTCGAGCTGAGCAATTTCGAGACTAGCGGCCCACCGGCCTTAGACAGTGAAGAATACGCTCATAGTCTTGCTGAAGTTCAATTTTTGGGTTCTCTTGATTCATCGGTGAGGACCGACGATCAAAGTGAAGCTGCAAAATTTTGGCAGCAATCTTCGGGGACAAGTCGTCCTACAGGGATTGCGTTTGAAGTGACTGAAGAATATGCCGATAGCACTCGGTTGAGCCTTCAGGATGAGGCAAGATTGTTTGCTCTGGTTTCAATTGCAAATGTGGACAGCGCTGTGGTCGCGTGGGATGCCAAGGCAGAAAATGAATTTTGGCGACCTCGTGACGCCATTCGTTCTGCTGACGCTGATGGCAATGACTTTACCGTCGCGAATCCTGATTGGGAGCCGTTTAATGGGGAGGGGAGCCAAGGTAGCTCCCCGGAGTATCTCTCGGGAATGGGGACGTTTGCCGGAGCTTGGTCACAAGTCTTGACTGAGTTTGATCAGGATCTCACTGACGGACCAGCTAACCCGTGGAGACACCGATACGATGATGGGGTGTATGACTATCTGTGTAACCCCAAAGGTCCTGTCAAGCGCGATAACGGATTTAGTTTCGATCTAAATCTAGACACGCTTGGATTTGAAGTTGTTAGATCGTTCGACTCGTTTAAAGAAGCTGCTCAAGAGGCTGCAAATAGCCGAATTTGGCTGGGTACCCATTTTGGGTTTACGCTTGAAGATAGCTTAGACGTTGGAGAAAAGGTGGGGTCTTTTGTCTATAACACTCAACTTCAACCGGTTTAATGTGCTAAAAACCTAGTGTGTTAGAAATAAACCGGGAGGGGAATTGTGAGGAATTTCCCTCCCACTTCCCTTAAACCATCTTTTGTAGGGCTGTAACCGTTTCACTGAGATGTTCGGTTCCTGCGCGAGTTTGACTCAACCCTGAGGCAGATTCCTGAGCCCCCCGATCTATGGTGCTCATGGCTATTGTGACCTGATGAATAGCATCTAGCTGCTGTTTTTGGGTGAGGGCAACCTGTTTGTTATTGGTTACCACGGTCTCGATGCCCTGCTTGATGTCAGCGAAAGCTGCCTCGGTGCGCTTAGCTAGTTGGGTACTAGATTTCACGGTTTTGGTCCCTTCCTCTGCAGCCATGACAGTTTGATTAATCAGTGCTTGAATATCTGCTACCAAAGTATTGATCTTTTCAACAGAGGCCTGACTTTGATCGGATAGCTTACGAATTTCGTTGGCTACCACTGAAAACCCTTTGCCATTTTCACCTGCTCGCACCGCTTCAACTGAAGCATTAAGAGCCAGCACGTTGGTTTTAGTGGCGAGTTCGCCTGCTATCTCAGAGATGTCTCCGATTTGCGAGGCTTGATCACTCAGATTGATACTCAGTTCTGAGATGGTGTTTACTTTGTGGTCTAATGTGTCCATACCTGCCAAGCTTTCATCTACAGCCTTTCTGCCAACCTCGGTTCGTTCCAATACAGAATTGGCTACCTGCACTGCTGTGATTGCTTGGTTTTCCGATTGACGGGAAGCTGCTTCTAACTCTTCCATTGTAGTGGTGGTTTCATTGACGGAAGCTGCCTGTTGACTAGCAATCCGTTCTTGCTGTGTCGCGGTTGATGACATCTCAAGAGAAGAGGTGGTGAGATTGTTGATAGTTGTTTTTAGATTCTTTCTGAGTTGTTGAGAGAGTCGAAAAAGAATGACTAGCAGAATTAAGTTTACGCCAAAAATTGTGAGTATCAGTTGTTTTGACTGCCCGATATGAGCCTTAGCGTAAGCTTCTGCTGCAAAAACTGTTTCGTTTGTTAAATCCCAGTAACTTTCACTGTTTCTAAGTAAAAGTCGACGGTTTGCAGACGTTGGCTCAGTCTGAAACCGCTCTATTTCTATCTTGAGTTGATTCCAGGCTGTGGCAAGTTGCTGCATGTTTGTCTGGAAATCAGAGTCATTTATTCTCACCAGCTGCAACTCTTCGCTCCCCTCAACTAACCCGACTACAATCTGATCGAGTTCTGGGATAATTGTGTTAATTTTTTGTTGAGAGTCTTCCGTTAGACCGCGTGTTGTAGCTGATGAACCCGCTGGTGGAGTCTCATCTGATTCATCTGTAGGGAGCTCATCTACTAGCTCGTCTGTAGATAATGGTTCACTAGGCGTGAGCTGCTGCGTGAATGTGAGCTTGACTAATCGTTGAGTTTTACCTCTAACGATGCCTGCATAATTAACGATTCTACTGTCGTTTGTCGTGCTTTCAATCTGTTTATAAATACTCACAGTATTGAAAACAGCAAACAGCAAAAGAATGAGTAAGAATATTCTCAGATGGCGAATAAGACTATTAGTTAAGCCCTTGAAGGGTTTGAGGAGCATTGTATGTCACCTATGGAAAGACCAGTATCAGAAAATAGATGACCCTTAGTTAGTTACAAAGCGGAGATCGTAAAATGTTATCTCAAGGCTTTAACTGATAGACGTAAATCTGCGTTAAACGTCAGTATGTGTAGATATCTTTAGATAATAAATAAAAGTGGGATTTATACAAGGGAAAATAGCTATTTTTCCTGGTTTTGAGGGTCATAGGTTTTGGGACTGTGAGTCCTGTAGAGGCTTTGCTTAGCTATTACTGGGGTGGCAGAAAATGATCAGGAACTTTTGGGTATTCCCTGCGGAGCTGGGGTGGTACAGGGAAGGCATACCCGATTGTGACTGATGAGATTGAGGGCAAAAACGGTTTTAATGGGTTGCATACAGGAAACGGCTCTAAACCGTCGGCCCTGGTTTCCTAATCCCATAGCCAATAGCCCCCTGAGCGGTGGCTTCGCTAGCGCTGGGGGCGTTTTATTCGTTCATTGCGTCGTTTCCCACAGGCTCGATAGACACATCTTTGTCGTCGGCGAGTTTGCTGTCATGACAATGTTTCCGTTGATCTTTGAGAACTTAACTGCCCTCTCAAATTGCTCAGTCTCTAGGTGTCATCTCAGATTCAAGTTTGAGATCGCGGTTCCCGTCGCTCCAATGCCTGGAAATCTCGACTGATTTCAACCCACAGTGACTTATTCATGGGGTCCGTCTTCAGGGCTTTGTTCAAATACACGCGGGCTTTGTCGAGTTTGCCTTCGGTGATCAGCTGCCTGGCCCAGCGTTGGTAGGTGATGGCCTGCCACTGGCGCACCTCTGGATCTTGGACGATGCGTTGAGCTAGGCCCTCGACAAGTGCGATCGCACGCGGATATTTTTGCTTTTTCAATAAATCCTGAAGCTGCCGATAAGAATCTTGTTTAAGCTTTTGCTCCAGCTCCGACAGGCTTGGGTTGACCTGTACGGGTGAGGGCGGCTCTACCGGGGTCTCATCATCAATCAGATCCCCATCATCAATGGCCTCTTGCGCCAACGCCTCGGCATCTTTGTGCGTTTCAGGTTGCAAAATCTCTGCCAGCTGATCGTAAGCCTGGGTGATTTTGATAAACCGATCCTTCGCCCGCTGATTCCCCGGATTGACGTCAGGATGATACTTTCTCGCCAGCCGACGATAGGCAGACTTCACATCGGCGAACGATGCACCAGGGCGAAGTCCCAAAATTCGGTAATAATCGGCAAGGCTCATAGGACAGCGAAAAAATGTTTGCCGTCGCAGGAGACGTGAAAATATTCGCCCCTACGACACCCGTTCTTCAATCACCCGGTCAATTAGACCATATTCCTTGGCCTCTTCCGCCGACATAAAGTAATCGCGGTCTGTGTCTTTCTCAATCTCCTCCAGCGACTTGCCCGCGTGCTGAGCCATCAGCTCATTGAGATTGCGCTTGACCTTGATAATGTGGGTCGCCTCAATCTGAATATCCGTGGCTTGACGACGCCCGACCCCCCCCAGCGGTTGGTGAATCATAATACGAGCGTGGGGTAGCGCCAACCGCTTGCCCTTAGATCCAGCCCCCAGCAAAAACGCCCCCATCGAAGCGGCCAGGCCCACACAAATCGTGACCACCTCTGACTTGATGTATTGCATCGTGTCATAGATAGCCATCCCCGCCGTCACCGAGCCCCCCGGTGAGTTGATATAGAGATAAATCGGCTTGCTCGGGTCGTCAGAATCCAAATAGAGCAGATAGGCCACAATCGCATTGGCGATGCCATCATCCACTTCTTCGGTCAAGAAAATAATCCGCTCCCGAAACAGGCGCTCATAGATACTAATCCACTGCTCGTAGGAGCTACCAGGAAGCCGATAGGGGACGCTAGGAGTACCGATAGGCATAGTCTTTAGAGGGTATTGGTTAACATCTTAGGCAAACAGTCAGGCATTTTAGATCTTGGCTTGGCGATTTTAGATTGGACGATGAGCGACTTTTCTGCGACTCATAGCTTGCTTTAAGCGAATCCACAATCCAAAATCAAACCGGGTTCTCAATCACCCGATCAATCAGTCCATAATCAACGGCTTCTTGAGGAGAGAGGTAAAACATTCGCTCCATATCGCTAGCAATTTTGTCAGCGGTCTGGCCTGTGGTCTGGGTCAAGATATCGAGCACCAACTTTTGCTTTTGAAGCACTTCTCCAGCGCTAACTTGAATATCCGTCGCCTGACCTTGAGTCCCACTGTAGGGATGAACTAGCGCGATTTCAGCATGGGGTAAGGAAGCCCGCTTGCCCTTGGCACCGCAAGATAGCAGTACCGCTGACATCCCAACCGCCTGCCCCATACAAATGGTAATGATCTCAGACTTGATATGCTGCATCGTGTCGTACACAGCCAGCCCCGCCATTACCGACATCATGCCAGCCCCGCCCGAGGTCATCCCCGCCATGACGGGATCTCCCAGGGAGTTGATATACAGGTAGACAGGCTTGCTCGCATCTTCTGAGTCAAGATATAGCAACGCCGAAATCAATGAGTTAGCAATCCCATCGGTGAGCGGCTGATTTAAAAATAAAATCCGCTCCTGGCTCATGCGGGTAAAAATATTGACCCAGGTCCAATTGCGACTGCCGGGAATATTGTAAGGAACGCGAATGGCAGGGGTAACAGACATAACGTTAGCTAATTCCAGCAGGGATCTGGGCGGGCAGTTCTTTGGTGCTCTCTAACACGCGGTCAATCAGGCCATATTCCTTGGCCTCTTCTGGGTTCAGATAAAACATCCGATCGGTGTCTTTCTCAAGCTTTTCAACCGGCTGGCCTGTGTTGTGCGACATGATGTCTAGCATAGCCGCCTTGTTTGCCAACACTTCTTTAGCACGAATTTGAATATCGGTAGCTTGACCCCGTGCCCCCGTTCTCGGCTGGTTTAGCACAATCGTGGCATGGGGTAAACTAGCCCGAAACCCTTGGGTCCCCGAGGACAAAATCATCGCCGCCGTCCCCATTGCTTGGCCCAGGCAAATCGTATGCACCGGTGGTTTGATGTAGCGCATGGTGTCGCAAATCGCGAAGGCTTCGGTCTCAAACCCCAGGGAATCACCGGTATACCAGGAAGTTCCCGTTGAGTTGATGTAGAAAAAAATAGGCTTGTCAGGGTCATCAAATTCGAGATAGAGCAGTTCTGCAATAATCAATCGGGTGACATCCATCCCCAGCTGGCGTTTAAAATCATCAGAAGAGACCAGCGGGGTACCTAGATAGACGATACGCTCTTTTAATAGCAGCGATTGGAGATCCGGCGGCGGCGTACGATAGGACGCATCGTTATAGTAGGGAGCCTGTACGGCCTTAATATTTGAACTCATAGCCTGGTTAGCCCTATATGATTTCACGCTGTTCTAATTAGTGTAACTCGGTGTGAACTCGCCGGTAGCCCAAGGCGTTGGGGGGATAACCCCACTTTGCCCGGATCTAGCTTCCAGGGGTCTCAAAGAACCCTGGAAGCTAGGTTACCAGATGCACACTATATAAGGAGACAGACATGAGAGTTGGTTTGCAATGGACCCTCAGTGACACCCGCGTAGATGTGGCTCAAACCAGCAGCCAGCGGCAGCTTGCGATCGCAATCTCTGCCCTACCCACCGCCAATAGCCGCACCGTCCCCCTCAACCTGTGCCTGGTCCTCGATCGCAGCGGCTCCATGGGCGGCACCCCGATACAAACGGTCAAAGCCGCCGCCCACAGCATTGTGGATCAGCTCTCGGCCCAAGATCGGCTCTCGATTATTACCTTTGATCATAAGGCAGAGGTGCTGGTCAACAACCAGCCAGTCCTCAACCCAAATCTGATCAAACAGCAAATTGATAGCCTTAAAGCCGGGGGCGGCACCGCCATCGACGCCGGACTCAAACTCGGGATTGAAGAAATTGCCAAGGGCAAACAAGAGACGATCTCACAAGTTTTCCTGCTCACCGATGGCGAAAACGAGCACGGTGATAACGACCGTTGCCTCAAACTATCTCAGCTGGCGGTTGACTACGGTCTCACGGTCAGCACCCTCGGCTTTGGCGACCATTGGAATCAGGATGTGATTGAGACAATCGCCGACATCGGGGGCGGTAGCCTCAGCTATATCCAAAATCCTGAAGATGCGATCGCGCAATTCAGTCGTCTATTTACCCGCGTCCAGTCCGTGGGCCTCACCAACGCTTATTTACGCCTAACCCTCATCCATGCCCGTCTGGCTGAGCTCAAGCCTATCGCCCAGGTGATGCCTGACACCATCGAACTCGATGTGCAGCGCTCCCACGAGCAAGCCATGGTTCGCCTGGGAGATCTGATGACGGATACCCCCCGCGTGGTTCTAGCCAATCTTTACCTGTCTCAGCTGCCCGAGGGCACCCATCCGGTTGCCTCCATCCAAATTCAATACGATGATCCGGCCCAGGGGGCGACTGCGCTAATGTCTGAGCACCTGATGGTCGAGGTCACCGCCCAAACCGGCTACCAGCCCAGGCCCAACCCCCAGGTACAGCAATATATTCTGGCCCTGGCCAAATATCGCCAAACCCAAATCGCTGAAACCAAACTCCAGGCAGGCGATCGCAAAGGCGCGGTGACGATGCTCCAGTCCGCCGCTAAGACCGCCATCCAAATGGGCGATACTAGCGCCGCGACCGTCTTACAAGAAAATGCTACCCAGCTTCAGTCTGGGGGAGAATTGTCAGAACGCGATCGCAAAAAGACACGTATTGTCTCCAAAACCACCCTGCAATAAATGCTCAGGCTTTCCCGTCTAGATCATCTGGTTCTGACCGTCCGCGATATCGAAGCCACCTGTCAGTTTTATACCCAAATCTTGGGTATGGCGCTGATCACCTTTGGTGAAAATCGCAAAGCCCTTCAATTTGGCCAGCAAAAAATTAATCTGCACCCAGCCGGGCAAGAATTTGAGCCTAAAGCCCAAAGCCCCGCCCCAGGCAGCGCCGATCTCTGCTTCCTGACCCAGACACGCCTAGATGAAGTGGTTACCCATCTTAAAGCAAACAATATCCCCATCCTCGAAGGCCCTATTCAACGCACTGGCACCATCGGGCCAATCCTATCGGTCTATATCCGCGATCCTGATGGCAATTTGCTGGAGATTGCTAATCAAATGTAACTTTTCAACGAGATTTACCCAAATTCATCATTGATAATGACCGCAGGGCAAACACAAAGGATTGCGTCCTTACCGTTTAAACCCCTTCCCCAACCTCCTCATCTTCTCTATCCTCCTCTGCTCCCCTTGCTTCCCCTTTCGCCCTTCGCCCATGCAGTTAACCCACACTCCCTTCACCGTCCACAAAACCGTCCCCCTCACCATCAGTCGGGGCACCACCGCCGGGTCTACCAACTTCTGGGTCCGCCTGAGCGCAGATGGCATCGAAGGCTGGGGAGAAGCCTCACCGTTTTCCATCGGCAGCCTCACCCTAACCAACGACAACACAGCTGCAGACCTGGACACCATCGCGACGGCTCTCGCGCCCTATCACCCCTTCCAGCGTCAACGTATCGACGCGATTTTAGACCAGATCAATCCAGAATCAGCTGCCCGCGCCGCCGTCGATGTCGCCCTCTGGGATTGGCTCGGCAAGCACGTAGGACTCCCCCTATGGCAGCTCTGGGGGTTAGACCTTCAGCAAATTGGCCCTACCGCCGTCACCATTGGCATTAATTCCCCCGAGGGGGCTTGCGATCGCCTCCACAAATGGTGTGCCCAGCTCGACGTGCGCTCCGTCAAAGTTAAGTTAGGCAGCCCTGACGGGATTGCCGCCGATCAGGCCATGTTTGAGGCCCTACTCCCCCATATCCCCGAGGGTGCTAAGGTCAGCATCGACGCCAACGGCGGCTGGGAGCTAGACACCGCCATCCAAATGGCCCGATGGTTAGCCGATCGCGGGGTGACCTACCTGGAGCAGCCCCTACCCACCGGACAGGAACCTCTGCTACCGAAACTCAAATCCCAATCTCCCCTGCCCATTTTCCTCGACGAGAGCTGTTTCACAAGCGGTGACATTCCTAACATTGTCAACTGGGCAGATGGCATTAATATCAAGCTGATGAAATCTGGCGGACTCACCGAAGCCCGTCGGATGATCCACACTGCTCGAGCCTGTGGCTTGCAGGTGATGTTTGGGTGTTACTCCGATAGCGCGATCGCAAACACCGCCCTGGCTCACCTAGCTCCCCTCGCCGATCATCTCGACCTCGACAGCCACCTCAACCTCAAAGACGATCCCTTCTCAGGGGCTCTCCTCCAAAACGGCCACCTCATTCCCAACATTGCCCCCGGCCTCGGCCTAACCTACAAAAGCGATTAATTCCTTCCCCAGCTCCCCAGCTCCCCTACTCCCCTGCCCCCCTAACTCCCTGCCCCCCTTCAACGTTTCCTATGCATCTCCCCCCCCATGCCCGCCTCGCCATTCTGCTCCACAACGGCCTCATCGGCGCAAAAGGCAAAACCGGCCTATCCCTTATTCGCTATAGCCAAAATCCTATCGTCGCCGTCATTGACGAGACCTGTCCTGGAGGCTCACTTCCAGAGCTAACTGGCGTCGACCAACATATTCCCGTGGTCGCTTCTATCAAAGACGCCCTAGCCTATAAACCTGACGTGCTCGCCATCGGCATCGCCCCCTCCGGCGGTGCCCTGCCTGAGCCCTGGTATGCAGAAGTGAGAACCGCTGTTGCCAACGGCCTCTCCGTCATGAATGGCCTACACACTCAAATGAATACTGACCCTGCACTGACCCAATACCTCAGACCCAACCAATGGATTTGGGATATCCGTCGAGAGCCCCCCGGACTCACCGTTGGATCAGGTCAGGCCAGCCAACTGCCCTGTCGTCGTGTGCTCGCCGTCGGCACCGACATGGCCGTCGGCAAAATGTCCACCTGCTTAGAGCTGAACCATGCCACCAAAGCACGAGGCCTGCGCTCCAAACTCTTGGCCACAGGACAAACCGCCCTCATGCTCGGTAAAGATGGCATTGCCCTAGATGCCGTCCGCGTTGATTTCGCCGCAGGTGCTGTCGAACAACTTATAATGCAATACGGACCTACCCATGACGTGCTTTACATAGAAGGGCAGGGCTCGTTCCTGAACCCTGCCTCGACTGCGACGCTTCCACTGCTGAGAGGGAGTCAGCCCACCCATTTAGTACTAGTACACAAAATCAATCTGACCCACATCCAACACTTTTCAGAGTTTAAAATTCCACCCTTAACAGACGTCATTCATTTGTACGAAACGATTGCTAGCGCTGGGGGTACCTTTACATCCGCTAAGGTTGTTGCCATTGCTCTCAACACTCATGGCGTTAGCCAAGGTGAAGCCCAAGCCAAGATCGAGAAAATTACTCAAGAAACAGGATTACCCTGTACCGATGTGATTCGATTTGGGGCAGACCCTATTCTAAATGCGCTTCTTACAGATGCCTAACGCCAGCGTCTATTTCTTATTACGCAAACGATATGTAATCCGTCCCTTAGTCAGGTCATAAGGCGTTAACTCCACCTTGACCCGGTCCCCCGGCAAAATTTTGATGTAGTTCCGGCGAATTTTCCCAGAGATATGGGCCAATACATTAAATCCATTATCCAAATCAACGCGAAACATCGCGTTAGGGAGGGATTCAGTCACTGTTCCCTCCATTTCAATTAAGTCTTGCTTAGACAAGTAGCTGTTCCTCAATTCAACACTAGGCAAAACAGATCCCAAAATACCCTATGCCCATTCCTAAGCTTAACAAACCGCCGTAAAAGCGATTGATACCGCTCAGCATAAAGCATGGGTGAATGACGTGACCCCCCCATAAAACTGACAACAATCTTCACAGTTATCAGCAAATCATGAACTAGCTGCTAATAATTTGCTTCAAATCAGTGGTGACTGCTTCCATCGGTTGATTCCCATCCACCGACACCAGCTGTTGACGGCTTCGATAAAAATCAATTAACGGCTGAGTCTGCTCTCGATACACCACCAAACGATTGCGAATCACTGCTTCATTATCATCCGCCCGCCCGCGACTTAGTAATCGTGCAACCAGCACCTCGTCGGGCACATCCAAATTCAACACAAAGTCGCAAGGCTGATGAACTTTCTCCAAAAGCTCATCCAAGAAGTTGGCCTGGGGCACATTTCGAGGAAAGCCATCCAAAATCCAACCGTTTGCCGTGTCCTTTTGCCCTAACCGTTCGCGAATCAAATCCAAAATCAAATCATCCGGCACCAGCTCCCCTTCATCCATATAAGACTGAGCCTTTTTGCCTAACTCAGTTTGCTCAGCCACCGCTGATCGCAAAATATCTCCTGTTGAGATATGAGGTACCTCACATTCCTCCGATAAAAACTGGGCCTGAGTCCCCTTGCCCGCACCGGGCGCGCCTAAAAAAATGAGTCGAGTCACTACTGTTTCACCATCCCTTCATAACGTTGCGAAATCACATACGTCTGAATTTGCTTAGCCGTATCAATCGCAACACCCACCAAAATCAGCAACGAGGTTGCTCCCAAACCTTGGAATACAGTGACATCCAACTCACTCTCAACAATACTGGGCACCACAGCTACCAAACCCAAGAAAATCGCCCCTAAAAAGGTCAACCGGTTAAGCACCTTGCCAATGTAGGCAGTGGTTGCCTTGCCAGGCCGGATTCCAGGAATACTCGCCCCCATTTTTTTCAGGTTGCGCGACATGTCATCAGGGTTAACCACTAGAGACGCGTAGAAGTAGCTAAAAAACAGGATCATCCCCAGATACAACAGGTTGTAAGTCAGAGAGCCAGGCTGCAAGTATCGACTCACAATGTTAGAAATCGAGTCACTCCCAATCGAATTCGCAATGTAAGGAGCCGCTTGCAACGGCAGCACCAGGACAGCCGATGCAAAGATAATCGGCATGACGCCCCCCTGATTTAACCGTAGGGGCAAGTAGTTACTTTTCTCAAGGTAAAGCTTACGGCCTACCTGACGCCGCGCCGATACGATGGGAATCCGACGCATGCCTTCTTGCACAAAGACGATGCCCACAATCATCGCCAAATAAACCAGACTCACCAAAATAATCCCAAGCACTTCTTGCCTTGAGGAAGATGGCGACTGAGCAACATCCACCGCACGCCCCAGTAACCGAGGTAATGACGATACAATATTCAAGAAAATCAGCAAAGAAGCACCATTGCCCACGCCCCGCTCGGTGATCAGTTCCCCGACCCACATCACAAACATCGAGCCTGCGGTTAGCGCAATCACCGTCTCTACCACAAACGGAATGCCTGGATCCCGCGCAAACGGCATCAGCAAAAAACTAGACAGCAGCGTGCTTTGCAAAATTGCCCAGCCCAAAGCCACATAGCGCGTAATCTGAGAAATCTTGCGCCGACCGGCTTCCCCCTCATTTTTCTGTAAGTCCTCCAACTGAGGGATTGCTGCCGTCAGCAGCTGCATGATAATCGAAGCATTAATAAAGGGCAAAATGCCCAACGCAAAAATACCCAGCAGTGACAAACCACCGCCGACAAAAATATCTAGAAATCCCAGTACCCCACCCCCTTGCACCTCCCGTGCAAAGGCAACCCGATCGATCCCTGGTACCGGGATATACATCCCCAACCTGACCAATACTAGGAGCCCCAAGGTCACCAGCAGGCGGCTACGTAAGCCAGCAGCCTGCGCCATTTGCAAAAAAGTTTCCTGGGCGCTGGGGTTTTTGCCTCGACTAACTACCATAGTAAAAAGCGCTTCCTAATAAGGGATAGGGCAACGGGCATTCCCACTACCTAAAAAATTACCTAACAAGAAGCTGCGCTCAAGTCAATCAACCGAAGCACAGCCCACACTTACCTGATTGTAAAGCGTTAAGCCAGCACTTCACAGCTGCCGCCAGCAGCCTCAATTTTAGACTTTGCAGACTGCGTAAACGCAGCCGCCTTCACTGAGAGTGCGACACTGATCTCACCATCGCCCAGGATCTTCAGCGGCCCGTCATCTGCGGTGATAATCCCCGCTTCCATCAAAGACGCCAGAGTGACTTCGGTCTGAGCGGGCAAATCTGCCAAGGCTTTCACATTGATAATGGTGTATTGCTTCTGGTTGACCAGTGGAAAATGCTTAAGCTTCGGAATCCGTCGATACAATGGTAGCTGACCACCCTCAAACCCAGGACGAGTGCCACGACCTGAACGAGACTTTTGACCCCGCATACCGAAACCACCACTAGCCCCTTGCCCTGCTGAGATACCTCGACCGATGCGTCGCCGTCGCCTTTTTGAGCCTGCTTTAGGCCTAGCATCCTCTAGTCTCATAATGTCTTACCCCGCATTTCTATCCCGTATATCTGACCTAAACTGACCTAAACCTATAAGTAATCAAGAATCACAATCAGGCATATAGCTTTTCGACGGCAATACCACGCTCTTGGGCAACGTCCGAGAGCGTGCGCAAAGAGGCCAGTGCCTCAGTCGCAGCGCGGGCATTATTCAACGGGTTATCAGACCCCAGTTGCTTTGCCAGCACATTACGGACACCCGCCAACTCTAAAACGGTCCGGACAGCTCCCCCGGCAATGACCCCGGTACCTGGAGCCGCTGGACGCATAAAAACTTTAGCGCCGCCAGCAATCCCAACCGAAGGATGAGGCAATGAGTAAGATTTGTTGAGAGGCACCTCGACCAGGTTCTTTTTGCCATCCGCAACCCCTTTCTTAACCGCCCCAATGACGTCGCTGGCTTTGCCAACACCGACGCCGACCTGGCCCTTTTCATTACCCACCACCACAATGGCACGGAAGCTCAGTTTTTTACCTCCTTTAACCACTTTAGTAACCCGGCGGATCTGAACAACACGCTCCTGCCAGTCTGTTTCCTTTTCTCGACTCTTGTTATTCTTACGACGATTCGCCATAGTTTTACCTTGATACCTAAACCTTGATACCTAGAAGTCTAAACCCGCTTCGCGTGCCGCATCTGCCAGGGCAGCCACACGACCATGATAGAGATTGCCGCCGCGATCAAACACAACCTGCTTAATCCCTTTCTTGATGGAGCGTTCAGCAATTAGCTTCCCCACCTTAGCAGAGGCATCCTTATTCGCACCAGCGGCATCCGCCTTAAGCTCTGCTTCCAGTGTAGATGCCGAAGCCAGCGTATGGTGCTGACTATCATCAATCACCTGAGCATAAATGTGATTGTTCGATCTAAAAACCGCCAGCCGCGGACGCTCTGCGTTCCCCATCACGCGACGGCGAACCCGGGTATGACGGCGACGAGTGGATTCTTTGCGAGTACGTTTCATGGCTTATTTCTTCCCTGCCTTACCAGCCTTACGTCTAACCATCTCCCCGGCATATCGAACGCCTTTACCTTTGTAAGGCTCGGGGGGACGGGCAGCTCGGATACGGGCTGCAACGTTGCCGACGATTTCTTTATCGATGCCAGTCACAATTACGTTAGTATTGCTTTCTACTTTAAATTGAATGCCGGTCGGGGGTTCAAACTCAACTGGGTGGCTATAGCCCAGGCTCATCGTCAGCTTTTGTCCCTGAACCGCAGCCCGATAGCCCACCCCTTGGATCTCTAAACGCTTTTCAAACCCCTTGGAGACCCCTTCAACCATATTCGCAACCAAGGTCCGTGAAAGGCCATGGCGCTCTCGACAGGTCCGAGAGTCGCTTTGACGATTAACCATCAAAGTATCTCCATCCTGGACAACCGAGACTTCCTCCGGCAACACCCTAGATAATTCACCTTTAGAGCCCTTAACCGTAACCTTTTGACCATCAATGGTGATAGTGACTCCAGAGGGTACCGGTATGGGCAGCTTACCAATTCGAGACATAATTCCTGACTTCTCCCTAACAGCTACAAACCCATGAACGCTTGATTCACAAGAGAAGAGCTATCGCCTACCAAACGTAACAAAGCACTTCACCACCCACACCCTGACGCCGGGCATCGCGATCGGTCATAATACCGCTAGAGGTTGAGATAATTGCAATCCCAATCCCACCGAGCACCCTGGGCAGTTCCTTACGATTCGAATAAACGCGCAGCCCTGGCTTGCTAACTCGCGTCAGGTTCCGAATAATCGGTTCCCGCGTCTTGCCCTTGTATTTGAGCTTGACCGTTAGCGTTCGCTTAACCCCGTCTACGCTCTCAGACGTTTCACCAATAAAGCCCTCTTCGTTTAAAACTTGGGCAATGCTGCGAGTCATCTTAGTAGACGGAATATTGACGGCTTGATGCCGCGCTAAATTCGCATTTCGAATGCGCGTTAGCATGTCTGCAATCGTGTCGTTGGACGCCATAATCCTCTCTTGTATAAACCTCAGCTATCCCTGAAGGGCATTCCCAATTCTTTAAGCAGGGCTCGACCTTCTTCATCCGTGCTCGCAGTCGTCACAATTGTGATGTCCATACCACGAATTTGCTCAATACTGTCATAGCTAACCTCCGGAAAAATCAGCTGCTCCCGTAGGCCCAGCGTGTAGTTTCCTCGACCGTCAAAGCTTTTAGGACTCACACCTCGAAAATCTCGAATCCGAGGCAGTACCAAATTGACCAGGCGATTTAGAAACGCATACATGCGCTCAGACCGCAGCGTTACCATGACGCCAACCGGCATTCCTTCCCGAATTTTGAAACCTGCGATCGCTTTTTTCGCGCGAGTTACAACTGGACGTTGACCCGTAATAGTTGCTAGCTCACTGATCGAGGACTCTAAAGCTTTGGCATTTTGAGACGCCTCACCTAGACCCCGATTGACCGTCACCTTGGCCACCTTTGGCACCTGATGAACGTTGCCGTACTCAAACTGCGTCATTAGTTTGGGTACAACCTTATCCAAATAAAACTCTTTTAGCTTTTCGGCCATGGAGGTTGTCATTCCTTTCCCTGGGCTTGGTCAGGGACACAATATTTACAACGAAAACTTGCTTACATACAGAACTTGGCACAGAACCAGCTATGAGAATGGAAATCCTTAGCAAGTCAATTAACCGCTAAAGATACACCTCACTAGCTAATCAATGATTTCGCCAGTTTTCTTAAGCATTCGAACCTTTCGCCCTTCCTCCGTAAAGGTATAGCCAATACGGCTAGCGACCTTCTCTTTAGTGGAGTACACCATGACATTAGAGCTGTGAACAGGTGCTTCCTGGGTCACAATCTGTCCAGACTCGTCTTCCTGGCGGGGCTTTACATGCTTGGTGCGAATATTCACCCCTTCAACAATCACCTGACTTTTCTTAGGAAACACAGAGAGCACTTCGCCCACTTTGCCCTTATCCTTGCCTGTGATCACTTGGACGGTGTCACCTTTTTTGACATGCATTTTATATCGCACTGGCCTAGCTGACTTTGCTGCTGCCATTACAATACCTCCGGTGCTAGAGAAACAATTTTGGTAAAGTTCTTATCCCTCAGCTCACGCGCCACAGGGCCAAAAACACGCGTTCCCCGAGGATTGCCGTCAGGATTAATAATCACCGCCGCGTTATCGTCGAAACGAATGCTCATCCCACTGCTGCGCCGCAGTCCTTTACGAGTCCTCACAACCACCGCCCGAACCACATCCGATTTTTTAACCGCCATATTAGGCAGGGCGTCTTTAACCACGGCAACAATCACGTCACCCACACCGGCATAGCGCCGATTGCCGCCCAACACTCGAATGCACATCAGCTTTCGAGCACCACTGTTATCAGCCACATTTAAATAACTTTCTTGTTGAATCATGTCCTAAACCGCCTTACCTAAACTTCCGGAGCACGATTGAGGACATCAGCGACCACCCATCGCTTAGTACGACTCAGAGGACGAGTCTCACGGATGCGCACCTGATCACCAACCTTGTACTGATTTTCCTCGTCATGCGCCTTGAACTTCTTAGTCCGCACCATGATCTTTTCGTACTTAGAGTGGGGAACCCGGCTCTCAACCGCCACCACCACCGTTTTGTCCATTTTGTCGCTGACCACCAGGCCAATTCTCTCTTTAACTGCCATCGCCGCTTAACTCCTATTAACTTCCGAACCGCTTGATGCAGCAATCTGCCGCTCTCTCTCAGCCGTCATTAACTGAGCTAAGCGATGCCGCATCTGCTTAAACTGATGAAACCCGGTTTCTAGCTGACGAGTCGCTTTCTGAAAACGAAGCTCAAACAGCTCTCGCTTAACTTTTCCGATTTCTTCAGAAAGCTCTTCATCGGATAGCTTTCTAACATCTTCCATCTTTGACAAGGCCATCCTTACCCCTCCACACTGCGCGCAATAAATTTGGTCTTAAACGGCAGCTTAAAAGAAGCCAACCGCATCGCCTCACGTGCCGTCTCTTCTGGGACACCCGCAATTTCAAAAATGATGCGGCCTGGTTTGATCACCGCAACCCAGTACTCCGGATTACCTTTACCAGAGCCCATCCGGGTCTCAGCCGGACGCATGGTCACAGGTTTATCCGGAAAAACGCGAATCCAGATCTTGCCACCCCGGCGAATATAGCGAGTCATGGCTCGACGACCCGCCTCAATCTGACGGGAGGTCATCCAGGAACACTCAGTCGCCTGTAAAGCAAAATCGCCAAAATTAATTTGGTTGCCCCGCTGGGCCATACCGCGCATGCGACCGCGATGTTGCTTACGAAATTTTGTTCTTCTTGGACTCAGCATGATGGGTCTATCTCAACCTTGGATGGAAAACGTTGGGTGGAAAGTCTAGGTGAACTTAAACCTTGGCAAGATCCAGATCTGTCAGGTCTCTTATGAAAAAAACTTGAACTTTAAAGCTGGATCTGGCATTAAGACTCGTTAGAGCGATCTTCAAACTGCTGGCGACGACGCGGTTGGCGACGGCGCGGCTGGGTATTGGGAGCCTGGGGCGGTTCTTCTTGACCGGGGATAATCTCTCCCTTAAAGACCCAAACTTTGATTCCCAAAATCCCGTAGGTGGTTTGGGCGGTTTTGTAGGCATAGTCAATATCAGCCCGCAGCGTATGCAGGGGTACTCGCCCTTCGCGGGTCCACTCAGTACGGGCAATCTCAGCTCCATTTAACCGACCGCTGACTTGAATTTTGATTCCCTCAACACCGGCTCGCTGAGCCCGCTGAATCGCTTGCCGCACCACTCGACGAAAAGATACTCGACGCTCAAGCTGCTGAACAATATACTCAGCAATCAGTGCAGAGTCAGCATCCACCCGAGCAACCTCAATCACATTGATGCGGATTTGACGGCTGCTATCCTTCAGTTCTTTTTGTAACCCAGCTCGAAGGGCCTCAATGCCTGCGCCACCACGGCCAACCACCACCCCTGGTCGAGCCGTCAGCACTTCCAAGTCGATCTGATCGGCCTTACGGGCAATCCGAACGTCAGAAATACCCGCATTGCTGAGGTTTTTCTCAACATATTGCCGAATGGTGTGATCTTCTTGGAGTTGACTCGGATAATGTTTAGGATCGGCATACCAACAAGAGCTGTGCTCCTTAGTAATGCCCAAACGAAAACCAATTGGATTAATCTTCTGTCCCACGGATAGTCCTCTACGGTGTCAGCTAATTAGGTATCGACGAAACCAGTCTTTAAGGTCTAGCTCTCAGTCCCAGGTGCCACGGCAATCGTAATGTGACAGGTCGGCTTACGAATCTGATAGGCTCGCCCCTGCGCCCGGGGACGATATCGCTTTAACACTGGCCCCTGATCAGCAAACGCCTCACTAACATACAAATCAACCGGGTCTAAGCCATTGTTGTGCTCAGCGTTGGCCACGGCAGAACGCAATACTTTCAAAATGGGCTCACAGGAGCGATAGGGCATAAACTCCAGAATAATCAGGGCCTCACGATAGGATCGCCCGCGAATTTGATCGAGAACCCGCCGCACCTTGTGAGGAGACATGCGAATGTGACGAGCAACTGATTTAACCTGAATATTGCTATCGATGCTTACCATGACACTCTCCCTTAACGACGCGCTTTCTTATCACTTTTGGCGTGCCCACGGAAGGTCCGAGTAGGGGCAAACTCGCCTAGCTTGTGACCTACCATTTGCTCACTCACATAAACCGGCACGTGCTGACGACCGTTATGCACCGCAATCGTATGGCCGATCATCTGAGGAATAATCGTAGACGCCCGAGACCAAGTTTTAACAACTTGCTTTTCGCCTTTGGCGTTGAGGGTCTCAATTTTTCTGAGTAAATGATCTGCTACAAAAGGGCCTTTTTTTAGAGAGCGCGCCATAGTTTTGCTAACCTACACAAACAACCGTCAGACAATTCATTCGAAGACTGTAATCAAGACCAAGCTCAAACCGCAATCAATCAGCAGCAGTCAGCCCTAAGAATCACGCCCACCCCGACCCCGTTTTGAAGAACGACGGCGGCGACGAACGATTAAAGCCGTGCTGGCTTTCTTTTTATTCCGAGTCTTATAGCCAAGGGCAGGCTTACCCCAAGGGGTCACTGGACCGCTACGGCCAATTGGGGCCCGACCTTCACCCCCGCCATGGGGGTGATCGACCGGGTTCATGACACTGCCTCGAACCTCAGGACGACGACCCATCCAGCGTTTGCGACCGGCTTTGCCAAGGGTAATGTTGCGGGCCTCAACGTTACCGACTTGGCCAATCGTCGCGTAACACTCACGACGAATCATCCGTACCTCGCTAGATGGCAACTTGAGGGTAACGTACCCGCCCTCTTTGGCCATTACCTGAGCACCCGCCCCAGCGGCACGAACAATCTGCCCACCGCGACCTGGGTAAAGCTCGACATTATGCACTGTGGTCCCCAAGGGCATTTTATGGAGAGGCAACGCGTTGCCCACTTCTAAAGGGGAGTCTTCACCAGACATAATGGTTGCCCCGACCGCCAGACCGGCAGGGTGCAGAATATAGCGCTTCTCACCGTCCTCGTACTGCACCAAGGAAATGCGAGCATTCCGGTTTGGATCGTATTCTACGGACACGACCTCCGCAGGAATATCATGCTTATTCCGACGAAAATCGATCATGCGATAAAGGCGCTTGTGCCCGCCGCCCCGATGGCGACAGGTGATCACACCTCGGTTGTTGCGCCCCTTAGCTCGATGAATCGAGCGAGTTAGAGATTTCTCAGGCTTGGTGCGTGTAATCTCAGAAAAATCAGAGACGCTACGCTCGCGAGTGCCAGGTGTTAATGGCCGATAAGAACGGATACCCATAGTCTGCTCAAGTTATCGTTTTTAAAGTTCTGGGAAGAGGGTGATACTATCCCCTGGGGCAAGGGTCACAATGGCTCGCTTATAGGTTGGGCGATAGCCGATAAAACGCCCCATCCGACGCTTCTTTCGAGGTGGGTTAAGGGTGCTAATCCCCTTAACTTTGACATCAAACAAACTCTCAATAGCCGCCTTAATCTGAGGTTTGGTCGCTTTGGGGGCTACCTCAAAGGTGTACTGATTATTCTCAAGGTTTAGGGTGGCTTTCTCAGTGACAATGGGTCGCCGAACAATGTCGGGTAGGTCACGAGGGTCAATGGGCTTAGGCACTATAGACCTCCTGAATCTTTTCTAAGGCAGCAGCAGTTAGCACCAGCTGATCGGCAGCCAAAATATCGTAAATATTCAGATTAGTGGCCGATATCAGCTTGATAGACGCAACGTTTCGCACCGAGCGATAGACGTTTTCGCTCCGCTCTGCGGTAATCAATAAAACTTTTGAGTCGGTGCCTACGCCCCATCGCTCAAAGGCACCTAACACGTCTTTGGTTTTAGGCTGTGGGAGCTGATCAGCAAAGTCTTGAACAACCACCAGGTCGTCTGCTCGACTCTGCAGTGCTGTAGTCATCGCCAAGCGACGCTCCTTGCGATTCATTTTGACGCTATAGTCACGGGGCTTGGGGCCAAAAATAACGCCGCCACCCTTCGTCAGGGGCGAACGACTTGAACCCGAGCGAGCTCTGCCTGTTCCTTTTTGACGCCAGGGCTTACGACCACCCCCCCGCACTTCGGAACGCGTTTTGGTAGCCGCCGTCCCCTGTCGAGCGTTGTTCATCTGGCGCACCAGCGCCCGGTGAACAATGTGAGATGCGTTTTCTGCTTTAGCAACCTTAAAATCAAGGGTTGCCTTACCCGCATCTTTTCCTTTCCAGTCTTTAATGACACACTCAGCCATGATTTATATCTCCGCGCCCTACTTCTGCCCAACGATATTTGCAGGTGCAATGCTCAGCAGCGCCCCCGGCTTACCTGGCACACTTCCTTTGATCAAGAGCAAGTTGCGCTCAGCATCGACCCTGACCACCGTTAGTTTGCGAGTGGTGATGCGCTCATTCCCCATGCGGCCAGCCATGTGCTTACCCGGATAGACACGACCTGGGGTCGTCCCCGCACCTGTTGAACCTGGCTGGCGGTGGTTTTTAGAGCCGTGAGACATGGGGCCTCGACGAAAGTTATGGCGTCGCTGATAACCCGCGAAACCACGACCAATGCTCTTACCGCAAACGTCTACCAATTGACCGGCTTCAAACCGAGCAGCGGTCAATGTTTGACCGAGTTCAAATTCGGCACCGTCATCCACACGGTATTCACGCAGATGGCGCAGAGGTGATGCGCTGGATTTTTCGAGGTGGCCAAGCTGGGGCTTATTGAGTGCCTTGACAGGCACATCTTTATAACCAATCTGCACAGCAGAGTAGCCATCCGTCTGTTCTGTTTTTACTTGAGTAATGACACAGGGGCCAGCCTGCACAACCGTTACCGGAAGGGCATTGCCAGCCTCATCGAAAACCTGAGTCATCCCCAGCTTTGTACCAAGAATACCAACAGACACAATTACGTCTCCGACTAAACACGCTAGAAACCGGGACATTGAAAACATCCCACAGCGCCCCCACAGCTAGAGGCACTCAAAAGCTCAGCTAACTGAGCTAACTAACCCAGTCCGCCAAGAAGCAGCTGAGCAAACACCCGTTGCAGGGCTCTCAGCTGCTAAAGATTCAACCTGGTCTCGATTGAATGACTTTGAGGGGCTATCTACTTGGAGACCCAGTTAAGGCTCAAAAAGGTCTCAGCCACCTAGAACGCCACTTAGACTTGAACGGCCTTAGCTGCTCAGTATCTATTACAGCGACGATTAATAATCATACACAGGTATTCAAGAATTGTCCACTAAAAACCATTTGGTTTTTTGGTGACGCATAACGCGGTTATGGGGTGGGGTGTTTCAAACTGGATGTGGTTTATATTTGACATTAGCGCTATTCATTAATTATTGGGTTAAGGCCTATGCCCTTTTTGCTAATTGCTGGGAATAAGTTTGTTCGCGACTTAGAAGTCGAAGGGGCACTGGCGGTCCGAGTCCCTCTTGAGGGCGGCTTTGAAGGCCGATACCAGCGACGGGTCAGGGCCCTGGGCTATGAAAGTTTGCACCTGTCTGCGAGAGGCCTCGGGGATCTGGCGGCTTACCTGACCGATGTACACGGGGTACGCCCGCCCCATCTCGGCAAAAAAAACGTGGGTCAGGCGGCGGTGGGGGAGTGTTATTTTATTCCCCCTGTGGTTGCCTATCGACTTGAGCAGCTGCCGCCCAAATCAAAAGGCATGGTGCTGTGGGTGATTGAAGGTCACGTGCTATCCAACCAGGAATTGGCGTATTTAGCTGACCTGGTAGCCAGTGAGCCTCGTCTGAAGATTGTGGTCGAGGTTGGCGGAGATCGGGAGTTTACCTGGATGCCACTCAGCCAGATTGTGGATTAGAAGTGGCTTATGAGCAGAATCCTGGCCTAGAAAAGGAGAACCCGCTAGCATGAAGGGGTGATGGTTTTACGCGATCCCTCCTTATCTCTTGAGCAAGGCCATTGGTTTAAGCTGATTTGCGGCGCTAGTTATCAGTACCTGCCTGCGGTCCGCAATCTTGCTCTGGTCTACACGTTAGCTGGCGCAGATTGCATCGATGTGGCAGCCGATCTAGCTGTGGTGGCGGCAGCGAAAGCAGGGATTGCAGCAGCTCAAATAGGTCGGGAGCAATTGCAATTTGCCGATACCGGATCTAACGCTCACCCCGGTGCCTCCAACGCGGGGTCTTTTGAGCCTTGGTTGATGGTGAGTTTGAACGACGGCGAAGATCCGCATTTCCGCAAAGCTGCGTTTGACCCTCTACACTGCCCAACGGACTGCTGGCGTCCTTGTGAGTCGATTTGCCCAGCCGATGCGATCTCGTTTCAACCCACTCATCAGCCACCCGGCATCTTGGCTGAACGTTGCTATGGCTGCGGTCGATGCCTACCGGTTTGCCCAGTGAATCTAATTGAAACAGTGTCCAGTTCGCCGGGGGTCGATGCGATCGCAGCTCAGCTGCTCCCCCAGGTAGATGCTGTCGAAATCCATACTCAAATTGGCCGAGTCCAGGCATTTGCCGACCTCTGGCAGCAAATCCGCCCCTGCTTGAACCAAATCAAACTGGTGGCGGTGAGCTGCCCTGACGGCGAGGGGCTCATCGCCTACCTCAAAACGCTTTACGAAATTATGCAGCCGCTGGGATTGCCTCTCATCTGGCAAACCGATGGTCGCCCTATGAGCGGAGATATCGGTGCAGGCACAACCCACGCCACTATCAAAGCAGGTCAAGCTGTCTTAACCGCGCGTTTACCGGGTCATGTTCAACTGGCCGGAGGCACTAATCAGTACACCGTTGAAAAACTTAAAGAAATTGGGTTATTGCGGTTTCAATCTCAGTTCGCCGGGGATTTAGCTATTTCCGGCGTTGCCTACGGTAGCTATGCCCGTCAGCTAGTTATGCCCTTGATAGAACCTTGCCCTAAGCTTGAGCAAGATCTCAAGCGACTAAAAGATGCTA
>JBCDDJ010000009.1:0-38174 GCA_039180385.1 Cyanobacteria bacterium P01_G01_bin.38
AGATATTATTTATTCGGAGAGTAATATTCAAACCTTGCTTATCAATACTTTCAGAATCTGAAAGTCAAATAATTTGGCACTGCCGGTCAAATAGCGTGGTACGCGACAAATATATACAGTCAATCAAAGTGTCAATGGTGCCCGCTGCCATACAAATTACTTATATAAAAATATTCTATCTATTTTAGAAGACTTTTAGAAGACTTTTATAAATCTTTGTAGCCCTTACATGTCAATACTTTCAGCGAACTAACAACAACTCAAAGAAAGAACAACAAAAGCCTCACGCCTCTCGCGATCCCCAAAAGAACAACAACTTTTAACTATATACACTTCACACAAACAGCTAAAGCCCTTGCATATCAATGCTTTCAGGTATTCGACAACAGAACAATGTAACTATCAATACTTAAGTAGAGCTTATTGGAGTGTAGATAGTGGAAGTCTTAAACTATTGACGCATTAGAAAATTAAATCAAAGCGTAGATAGTTAGAGTGTGACAGCCTGTGTGACAGTTGCGATCGCAATATCGTTTAGTGGCACTGTCACAAGCCGCGCACCCTGCCTTCATGTTCTTCGTGGGGAATTCGCATTGGTTAAAGTACTTGCCTATCAAGGATTGCGGGGACAGTAGCAGCTTTGGTCGTAGGGTTCTACAGCTGCCAGCGCTGCACAGGCCCCCGACCGCCACTGTCACACATCATCGATGAGAGCTACGTCACCACCGGCTGCTGTTGTACCGCCGGACCACCGGCTTCACCTCCGGCTACTGTACCGGCATCGGCTTCACCACCACCGGCTGTACCAGCTAAAATAGTCGCGCCAGTCACAGCATTAAGCCCTGTCGCGTAGGGTGAACCTATTGAGCGCAAAGGGATACAGGAGATGGGGCCTCGGCCAGGACCACCAAGACCTCACATCAGCATCACCACCGGATGCTGATGTGAGAGTGTAGATGGTTGTGATAGTTGCGATCGCATTTTCCATCAGTAGGTGCGTCAGCCTCTCCTGTGGAGAATCGAAGATTCCGCCAACAGCGCCACAGGGCCATTGGGCTCTGGGTAGCACCCACCACAGAACCTCACCCTTGATTGCAATTCAGTCAACTCCCAGAAGGCTCCAGCGAACCGCTTCTCCGTTAGCGGAACAGTCACAGTGCAGCAGAGAGGCCAGCACCGAATGACGCAGCTCGCACCACGCAAACTCGCTCGATAGAAAAGGAGGTATCTAGCTCTTCAAAGTTGCGCACCGCTTCATTCTTGTGGCAACTCACCCAGATATTGACCCGACTACCCGATTCGTTAGAATGAGCCGGTCTCCAAGCATTGGCTGGAATACCGTAGAAATCTATCATCATACGCTTTGCTACCGCCAACGATTCTGCTGTCGCGATCAGCCGCCCATGCATTCCACGGGGATTAGCAAACAGATGAAACCACTCCGTCTCCTCGCGAACTATCTCGAATCCACTCATTCCCGCACCGCGTCATCTATATCGAATTCAGTCTACTGCTATATGTCACCTCCTTCACTGCTAGGACGATTCCTATTGTCGGCTACAAAGGCTTACATACTACAAATGCATAAACTCTGAAACGATTGCATATCAATGGTTTGATGAGGCTGATAGTAACATTTCGTAGGATGCATTGCCACAATACCCCTGGTTGCCTCTATCGAGCAGGCACTTAGCAAGCCTGCGCCAGTCGTCTCGGTGGCTCAGGTCATTGCTGAGCCGGTGGTAGTGCTGAGCGTCCCCGCTGAGCCCGCTGAAGTGGTCGAGGGGATGTCGGTGGCTCATTCCATCATCGACCAGGAGCAGGCGATTGTAGAGGCCGATGGCAAGCCCTCAGACAAGCTTCGTCACCTCGCTCAGCTACATGGGGTGCCTCGAAGTTCAAAGGGCAAACGTCGCCGCTGCGATGTACTTCGAGCTGACCTTAAACCGCTCGTTTCTGTAGCTCTGCCTTGATATCGGTGAGATCGCATCGGCGCAAGCAGGTGCGATCTCAATCGCTGAGAGGCGGGTGTGGCTTCCGGAATTCACAGCGAGCGATCGCTGCTTGGGGGGCTGTACTTGCTCACTTCGTGCCCACTGGTCGGGAAGTGAGCAGGTCTGCCATCAACTGCCTAACCCCTGTATCTCTCTACTAATACGCTTTCGGGGCGATCACTTAAAGTTGGGAAGTTCCCAGTTAGCGTGGGTCCGACACCGAGTTTGGCTCGGCGCACCTTAAAGTTGGGATGAACCAGTCCAGGCAGTCCGTAGAAGAAAGGCCCGTAACGTTTCCGTCTCAACAGCCGAACACATTACCAGGTTGCGCACGATAGCCTCATCGGCGATTCCATCCTGCAAGCCGAGGCGGTGGAGCAGCTGTATTTTCTGGGGGTGTATGGCGAATGAACAGTCTCCCCAGAAAACGCCTGCAAGCGGATGATAAAGTAACATATCGCAGTAGCAAAGAAGCGCTGAAGTCAGAGTTCAATGGTGAGGCGCTTGCTATTGATGCCGTGAAGAATGGGTATGCCTATTGCGTTAAGCAAAATGGCTACTACACGACGTGGATTGAATGTTCAGAGCTGTTGAGAGGCAATGGCCACCCTACCGTTGGAGTGACCAGTTAAGCAAGTTATCTCTGATAGAACACAAAAACCAATGAAAATGATAACGTTTGCAATAAAACCTGCATATCCATTTCAACGATAATGAGAAACCCGCTCCATCTCCGTACCAGGCGCATAAAACATATCTATAAAGCTTCGGTGCTACTAAGTATTTTGTTGGTCTTTGTTTGGGCGTTACTCTCCGAGCCAATCTTTAGCCAGTTGGACACTTCAGATGAAACTTCGCCTTTTGAGTCGAAGGAACTCATCATCGGTGTACGTACAGCAGCTTATGAGATAGGACATGATGTTCAAGACAGCAGAAGTGGAGGCTTCTGTGGAACATTCGGCAGAGAGCTAGAAGCCACTCTCGAAAATAGGAATGTCAACGTAAAGTTCCGTGCTATAGAAAACAACTATCTAGATGATCGGTGGGAGCGGTACGACGGACTGCGAGAAAATATAATTGACGTTGAATGCGGTCCAAACTCCTCCCCTGTAGGAAGTCCTGTTTGGGCAGATGGTATTTCCTTTTCCAAAACACCTTTTCACGTAACTGGAGTCAAGCTGCTGATGAGGCGCTCAGTGCTTGAAAATATACCGAATGGAAGTATAGACCAAAGTGAAGTGGCAAAACGTGTGACGGTTGCTGTCGTTAAAGAGACAACGACGTGGGGGCTTCTGAACAGGGTGCAAGGATTGAAGGTTGAAGCCACAGAGGGCAGAGATGCGGCGCTTGATTTATTGCAGCGAAACCCAGACTATACCTATGCCAGTGACGCCTTAATTGTTAAGACCTTGCTGGATAGGGACGTCAGCGAACTTAAAAGCGCGGATGGAGAGATTATAAGAAAAGCCCGCGATTCATATAAATCGCTCGACTTTATAGCTTTTCCAGCGGACGAGTCCTATATCGGTGACAGAGCTGATGAGAGATATGTCATCGCAATTAAGCGTGGTACATCTTATGAAGATGACTTGATGGATGCAATCGAGGACACGCTTAACTCGCAAGATATCCTTGCTAAAAGAGAAGAACTAAAGCAAGCAGAGACCTCTATACCGCTCTTACCATCACGAAACACTGGTTTTGAGCTACCGGCACTGTGGGTAATTGCGGCTCCCCTTGCATTAATATCAATCCTATTGTTGATCTTTTATCTGATATTCAGAAGGTCTGGCAACAGCCACAGGTACCAACGTTCAATTCAGCGAGAATCTAACCAAGAGGGAACAGGACAATCCCAGACCGTAACTGTCAAGCAGGGAGACATACACGTAAATATTGATAGTGTAATAAAGGGGGACGCAGAGCTACGCAAAACAGCTCGAGATATCCAACAGATATTAGATTCAATTGATAACTCTCCCAACCCTGGAGAACTCTCTAAAGCGCAAGCACGGGTGGAAGGAGCTAAATTACATAGTGGGAACAGCCCTCTTAAAGATCGTTTGTTAGCAGCATTTAAAGCTGGTGCATTAGCAACGATAGAAGGCTATATAGAGCATCCCTTAGCTAAGGGATTTCTTGAAGGGTTTAAAGAGATACTTAATAGATGACAATAGATGCCGCAAAACTTTCGGCAGTATTGTTTTGCATCCGCGAAAAGCTCCGTAACTCAAGGTTTTTGTGATTTACTAGGCTAGAAGCCTTGCTACGTAAACATCACAGCCTGATATGAGCGGAATTACACACGTCTCGCTCAAGGGGCTGAAGCACTCCAAACATGTTCTAGTAGAAATCCAAATCTGATATATCTACAGACTCAGTAGCAACATACACATCGAAATCACTGTCCATTCTATCCCGAATAACAGTAGCAAAGTTTTGTGCCTGACCTTCGTTTGAGAAAATGCCAATGAGGTACTTGCCTTGAAACAAGGTTCCACCAGGTGTACAAAAACTTCCTCTGATTAGTTCGCGTACGCTTTCTGTATCATCAACTGAAACAAACCATCCTTGAGTCACTTCTCCACTTTTAATAGAGGGACTATCACACCACACGCTGAGAGGAAACTCTGCTTCAGCGCCCAGATGGTTCAAAACGGAGTCTTTCGCAGTTTCTATGCGGGCATCCGCAGAATTTTGCCACGTCATCCAAAATGAGCCAGTAGCTAGCGCCACCCCGAATAATTTCATAAGCATCCAAAAACTAATTGGTTCAGCTCTTGCAGGCTTTGGGATGGAAACAACGAATAACAGGCCAAGGCAAAGTCCTGCAATATATCTTTTTAATTTCATGATGATGAAGGTATTTCCCTATAAGTCCACAGTGAGTCGTCTGCACCCGCTCATGTGGCTGTAGCTCCCTGACCTAGCTCATTTCGATAAGGGAACACAACGCATCTTCATTTTAGGGTAACACAATTGAAATTGATGCGAATCAGTGCTTCCTAGATAAAGTCACACATTTAAATCCCTGAGCAAGATACGCTAATTTTGGTCTTAGTGACGCCTTTGGTGAGCTTCTTTGAGGTTTCTCTGAGCCGGTCTCAAAAGACAGCAAAAGCCCTGATTAGCGAAACCTATGACAGTATTGTCACCTCTGACCGTTACAGTGCCTACAGTTGGATTGCGCTGGGGCAAAGACAGGTGTGTTGGGCACATCTCAAGCGCGACTTAACCGCAATAGCACAGCGCAAAGGTGTATCCCACGAAACTGGGGAGGCGCTGCTGCGTCGTCAGCGTCGGCTATTTCGCTGGTAGCATCGAGTCCGGGATGGCACCTTGTCCCGCGAGCAGTTCATCGCTCAAGTTGCTCTACTCCGAGCTGGGTTCACAGCCACCTTGCAAGAGGCAGCCGCACTGCCGATTGACCCGAATGAAAAGTCACTACTGGCCAAAACTGTCAGAACCTGTCGGCGTTTGCTTAAGGTTGAATCTGCCCTATGGACCTTCGTCTCCAGGGTTGCGGTTGACCCCACCAACAATGCGGCTGAGCGAGCCTTGCGTCCGGCTGTGATCTGGCGCAAGACCAGCTTTGGTGCTCAAGCTCACAGGGGCAGTCAGTTTGTGGCTCGATTGATGAGTGTCACCACCTCTCTCAAGGCTCAGGGCAGAAATATTCTCGATTTCCTCACTCAAGCTTGCTTGGCGGCACGAACCGGGCAAGAACCCTTTTCTTTAGATCCCACAACAGCAACGCTAGGGACGGTTACAACGCCACCACCTTCTACACATGCGCATAACACGCTACCGTGTTGTTTTGCGATAAGTTTTAGGGGGGATAAATAATGCTAGCAATCGTACTCCCCGTTGAGGCAACCTTCTACAACACCTCTATAGCCATCTCTACTTCGTGTCATACCAATGGCATAAATGCCTACTCCGATCAAAGCTAAAACAAGAATTGATATAAAAGCTTTCTGGAACATAAAAACTCCGCTCTTAAGTACTAAGTGACTAGATATTAGCTTCAGATTGAAGAACAACAATCACAAAATATACTCTAACTGAGATCTTGCACCAATCTCAATAAGGGTTGTCAACTTGACGAAAATCTGGAAAAAAGGGCGTAACCAAAAACGAAAAAACGGTTATGCAAACCATTCTTCAACACGCCCAAGGGCTAGTGTATAACCTCCTGGCACTGATGCCCAGTGTTTATCAAAAAGCCAGTCTCAATGCGCTGCTGGGTCTATTCCTAGTGTCGAGTGTCACATGTAGTGACCAAAGTGTCACCAAAAATTTCATCGCTGAAATCAGACTGAAACCGTTGCTGTATAAGAAGCCTAGGGGAAATTAGGATGGAGCTAGCTTGTGTGAATAGATCTCACGAAATATGTCATAGATTTCCGTCAAATCTCTGCCAGCCGAAATACCTCAACTCCTGAAATTACCATGAGGTATAGGATTACAGAGTTTTGTACCCTCCGAATTAAGGTCATTTTTCGTGAGATTTTAGGCAAAAAATTAAAGACATTTTTCGGATCATACTCACTTTTGGTGAAGCCAGGAAAGCATCGGTCTATACCTTCATTTTTAGTAGAGCTATCCTATGGAAAATAGGAGGTTCCAGTCGTCCAATCTACGGTTCCATAGGCCATCAGAGTTCATTTCAACCGTTTTCACCAAAAGCGCGTATGAACCCATTTTTCGTGAGATCCTTACATTCTTTGCCCATAACCTTTGTATAGCAAGGCTTCTGGTTTATTCCAATTATCACTAAGGACATCTTTGGTGAGATCAAAGACAGGTTTGGTGACACTCGACAGCATCAAATCGTTCTTTCAGTAGCCCGTCAATGTGAACCGTTGCGCGCTTGTCGGCCAACGGTTCAGCAGCTGGCTGATCTAGCTCATGCCGAAGAATGCCGATCGCTAGCGGTTGCCCCCGGTCATCTACGCAGTAGTAATCCTCATAGTTGGACGAAGAACTGGCCCCTTGGTGGCTCAGGTAGTCTTCTGCGAATGAGCTGATCGACTCGGACGGGGTGCTGTAGAAGTGATAGGCCACATTGATATAGGCCTCTCGTAGATTCTTGGCACTTAAGAATTTCTCACCCATAGGCGGCTGTAAAATTCCCTCAAATATGCGACCGATGGCTCGGTTCAGGGTGCTATTACGCTGGCTGTCTACTTTTGTGTTTTCCAGCTTGGACAACGCTTTTACATCGATATCTCGACGCAGGGCCGCGAAGGCATCGAGCAGTAAGTTAGCTTCGACCAGGCTATAGATGGCATACCCTTCGCTCTTACCCCCTGCTTTAAGCTGCCCAGTGAACGCTACTTTGTACTTACTGACGATCTCAAAGTCGTCGGACTTCAATATCTCGGTGGGCCTGCGCCCGGTGACGGCAATAATGCCCGCTGCAATGCCTCGGTAGTCATGGGAGACCAGGGCCATTTTCGCCGCTGCGACTAGGGGCCAGGGCTCAAACGCTATCCGGTTACGTCGTTGCTGTTTAGTCTTGGCCGGGGTGGGGGCTTGTCGCGCCTGATGCCATTCGGAGCTATAGTTCATGAACTTCATGGCAAGGTGCTCAAGAATAAGGCCGTCTTGGGTCTGCTGAAGGTAGCTATTATCCCCAGTTGGGATATGGTCACCTAAGTCTGGGAGTCAAAACCCAGACTTAGGTGACCATACCTCAATAGGTGCTCATACATGATTCATCCAAAGCCTTTCGGCTTTTTAGACGGGCGATTAGATTTCTTTGTTTTTAGCTTTAGACTTCGCTTAACACACCTCTCTAGTTTCTGCTGATAAAAAATAATATCTCCAGTATCTTTCCGCGAACGGCAATTTTCAATGGCTTTCTGATAGTAGTGAATAGCTTTTTTGAATTGTCTGAGGCGGTTGTAAAATCCTGCTAGACAAGCATAGCAATGCACCATCTCAGGATGATTAGTTTCTAGCAGCTCTTCCCAAATCGTTTTGCATTCTAGTAGCATTTCTTCGACTACATCATTGTTTTTTCTTTGCCATTCATAACAACCGGCAAGATTCAATAATGATTGTCCAACGAGGTAATGCTTATTTCCATATTCTTCTCGCCTTAATCGTAAAGCATTTTTATAACTTACTTCAGCTTCCGAGTATTTTTCTAAATCTTCTAAAATCAGCCCTAGACTATTATGAATAGCTGAATTTATATATCGATCATTTTCATTTTTCTCAATAAATTTTTGAAAAAGATCTAGAGAGTTTCTAGTGCATTTCTCAGCTTTCAAGAGCGCACTTATTCGTTGACCTAGCTGAGTAGGATGTGTGTTCTCTTGAGCTAAGTTCCACCATGCCATTCCTAAAGTCTGAAAACTACTAATGACTGTTAACCCAGTAAAAGCGTCAGAACCATCAAAAGCATTCAGTTCTGTTGAAGCAGAAAAGTGAGTTTTTTCGATATCAATTGCTTCTTTCATCAATTGAATAGCTTTTTTAAGCTTTTTTGTATGAGTATACGATTTCGCCAGCAGGTTAAGTGATTCACAATACTCTATTGAGTTAGTTAATTGGAACTTCTGGTATAACTGATGCATTTTTATGGATGTTTTCTCTACTTGCTCATATAACCCTTTATCAAAATATTGAGAGGCAATATACTTTAAATCAGATAAGGCTTTAGGTTCCAGATAATCTAAGTTGAGCTGCAATTCAAATAATTCAACGAGCAGATTTTCAGCATGATCTAATTTGTTCTGAATAACGTATAAAATTGATAATTTTGCTAAATTTAAGCGATAGTTAATATGTTTGGGATCAAGAATTATCTTGTTTATATCTAGGGCTTCTATTAGATATAACTCGGCTTCTTCATATCTTTTCATTTCGATATATAGACCGCCTAAATTCGTGGCAGCTTGAGCATAATAAACATTATTTTTGTCTGTTTCAAAATAATTTAAGACAATTTTAAAGCAAACCTCTGCCTCATCATATCTTTTTAGCTTGTCGAAAACTAAACCTAGGTTGTTGGGGACACAAAAGATAAGGACAGAGATATAAATCTCTTCTATATTTTGATTAAAGATATTTTTCGGTAAAACTTTTGGAAGTAATTCACTCAATATCTCTTCAGCTCTTTCATATTCCCCCAATTGACGATAAGTATCACCTATTGCATTCGTTATCATCATAGTCTCGTGATGATTATTACCTAGGTGATTTATGGCAATTGTTCGGGCTTGATTCAATAATCGTAATGCCTCAACGTATTGTCCTCTGTCTTTCAAAACAAGTGCAAAGTCATTAGAAAGCACCATTAGATGAATATCAAACTCACCAAATTTTTTCTTTGTAGTTTCTATATATTCTCTAAAATATTGAATTGCTTGGGGATAAAAGCCTTGACTTACATAAAAGTTGCTAATTGCCTTGATGGGTAAGTTCCAATTCCCTGAGATATAAGCATCATCAACTATATGGTTATAATGATGCTTTATGATTTGTTTTATGTGAGGAATTAGGGGTGTTAAATCTTCAATTTTCTGAGGCGAAAGTGTTTGTGTGAACTTCTCGCTTTTTGAGATAAATAATTCACAATAATGTTGCTTTATAGTTGTTGAAAAATCAGATTCATCTAACGTTTCCTTTAAGTAAAGGTGTATTAAACGATGTAGCTCATATTGATTTTTTCCTATGAGATTAACTAAATTTAAGTTGACTAAACTATCAATCAGCCATTCTTCAATATCATCTCTATCCTCATAAGGAAACAGTTCTTCAATCCATATTTTTTGAATTGGAGCAACAGCAAATAAACTTAGGCAAAGAGCTATTTTTTGAATCTTAGGATTATCACTTAGTTCATCCCAACTTAAACTAAATGCTGCTTTAATACCCTCTTTTGCAGTCATCTCAGGGTGTTTTTTACTAAGCAAGCTATTTTTGCTTTTTAGCCCTCGCTGCTTCAATTTTTCTCTTGTATCCTTAATGCTCCATATTCGTTTTCTTAATAATCTAGCAATCAATTCTAATGCGAGAGGTAGATATCCTAAATCCTGACAAAGTAGCTTAGCCTCTTCAATTTGTGAATTAATTCTATTCTTATCAACATAAGAGCGAAGTAGATCAAGAGAAGCATCTTCTGATAATTCTTCTAAATGAATGTTTTCTATGACATCAGATAAATATTCACAGCGAGTTGTGATAATTACCTTGAATCTTTCTGACTCATAGGGCGGTAAATATTCAAAAAATTGATGAGAGTTGCGTATATCGTCAAAAATGATTAAAACGTCGCCATCAATCCAATTGTCCCAACAATATTGAACCTTTTCAGCAGGAGTCTCCCCCCTAGGCTGACCTAATTGTAGTTTATGTTCAAAAAAACTTGTGACGTCAGAGCTGAAGTCATTATTCTTGACATCAACCCAACAAATTCCACTTGCATAACTTCCTTTTCTCCATTCTTGCCAAGCATATTGCAAAGCAAGTTCTGTTTTTCCAATTCCTCCCATTCCTGACAGAGTTGAAATAGCAATTCTTTCAGCCGTTTTTAGTTTTTCATGGATCTGATTTAGAACGGTTTTCCGTCCTACAAATTTAGCAATTCCACTATTCTTCAAATTGTTATGTGCAATGGGAGAAGCTGATTCAAGATCACGCCAACGTTTGTCCTGTTCCCAAGCCTCTCGATTTTGCGGTTCCAGCTTTTGAAACTGACTGAATAATGTTGATACTGGAATCAACAGCCCACCCAAATTGGTGGACCGTCCTCGTGTCTCACTGACGATACCGCAAACTCTTCCCGTCTCGTTGTTGAGTGCAGGGGAACCACTATGCCCTGGTCGTACTTGTCCTGCTTGAGCTTTAATCAGGGTGACTCCTTTATCTTCAACGTCTCCCTCGCAATTAATGGTCACTGATCCTCCATCTGGAAAATCATCGGGGTAACCATAGACGTATAATCGATCAAACGGGCTAACCTTATCATCAAGCATTACACAGGGCGGTAGGTCTTCACATTTAGGTAGCTCTACCTGCAAAAGTGCAAGATCGATAGAGTGGCATATCGAATCTACTGTTGCTGTAGCCCAAACCCTTCCGTCTCGTATCAGCTGAATTACTTCTGCCTCATAATTTTGTATTACGTGAGCACAGGTAATAACTTTATCTCTAGCTACGAAAAACCCTGTGCCCCACTTATTGGTGCTCGGAGAAGTGATTTTGACAGTGCTTTGCTGAAGTAACTTATATAGTGAGGGTGGCATAAAGCTACAGTAAGTTTCTATAAACCAGGCTTAATCTCTATTTTCTTGTTTGTTTTCCCATTCCAGGGTGATTTCCAAATTTGCTGTCCCTGTGCCGCGTACAATTGCTGCGACAAGGCTGCCTTGCTCAATACCAATTGCTAGGCCATACTTCACAGTCGCCTTATTTGGCTTCACAGCTTGAAGTGGTGCAGAAACCACCTGCGAAATTTTGGTAATGGTCTTGGCAATGGAATTAAAAGGCAGTTTGTCGGCAGCCACCTTCTCTCGCCCTGTTTCTGTGACTTCAACTTGGGCGATTACGCCATCTCCCAAATCGACAGAAATTAATTCAGTTTGCAGCTCTGAATTTTGCATGACATCCTTTTCCTAAAAACTAACTGTCCTTGGCCTACCTAACTATATGCAACCTTTTACAACTAGGCCCATGACTCCGACCCTGGACAAAATGGCAGTAACTCCTGAAACTTTATCATAGCAAGGCTTTGAGAGTATTGAATCGATATTTTTAGTGGTAAAAGAGGTTAAATCTGGTCTAATTCATTGATGATTTGGCAGTGCCCGAAGCCTTAATGACCAAATTCAAGCGTCATTTCGCTAAGATTCCTCTTCAGGTGACCTGTATCTGCTTGGATCGGGTTTATTTTTTCTCAGAAAGATCATGGCTAGCGTCAAAATATGGCACACTAAGTACCTATAAGTCTTGCTGGGTAATGTATACAAGTCCTAAGATCACTTTATCAAAGGCCAGGGGTATAGGCCGCTATGTTTTTCTTATAACTGCTTGATGAACAAAGCTATTGAAGAGGCGCTTGTGAGCAACGTTTCTTTCTAGCGTCATCTCTGGGTGCCACTGCACACCGATAGCCCAGTGGTCTGAATGCTCCATCGCTTCAATAACACCGTCAGACGCATGTCCAACTGCGAGCCAGTTATCTGGTAGATTCTTTACAGCTTGATGGTGACAGGATACGACAGAAACAATTTTCTCCCCAAGTGTCCTAGCAACAAGACTCCGATGTGCAAATTCAACGTCGTGACTCGCAGCTAACCACTTGCGGAGGTCGCATTCCTGGCGATGTTGAGATGTATTCAAGTCATCAGGCAGATGAGTATAGAGACTGCCTCCCTCAGCTATAGCCAGAATTTGCATACCTCGGCAGATACCCAACACAGGTATTCTACGATTCATTGCTACTTGTGCTAGAGCAATCTCGAAGCGATCCCGTTCTACATCAAGTTCAGCAGTATACCTACTACTTTCACCACCATATAAGGTAGGATCGATATCTGCCCCCCCTGATAAGACCAATCCATCGACACTACTGATTATCGATTCAATTTCTTCTTTCTTGTCAGTGGGGAAAAATGTACAGACCTGTGCCCCTGCTTGTTTAAGTGCGTTGATATATTGTGCAGATACTGATAGAGGAGAATCCTCTTTTGCACCACGAGCTGTTATAGCAATAAGTGCGCGAGATTTCATGGCTATGTTCCAGAGTAAAAAATTTTCAACCACGTTTGAGAGAGGGATGACTTACGACTTTTTGCAAACTAAAAGCATTTTCTGAGAGTATGACGATAGCTCTTCACCACCAAAATCACCATAAAATTTCTCAACCTCATAACCCGAACGTTTTACATAAGCTGTTAGCTCATCTGGAAAATAAATATGAAAAGAAAGGTTCACAGCCTTACTTTCTTCTCTGTCCTCTGTGAGAAAGTTTTTTTCTAACGTAAGCCGTTGAGTGCAGTAATCGTATCTACGCTTCTGAAGAACAATATTTCGACATTTTGTGCAAGGGTTGATAAAGATAGAGTCGAGAACAGGCTTTTGATATTCAGCACATACAGCTGTCATGAGAGAAGGTGTGGGATTGATCGCATCAATGATCAGTAGACCTTCTCTTTTCAAATACTTACGGCAATTAGTTAGTGCTGCTTGTATCTCTCCTACTTGAAGATGATTGACTAGATCAAATGATGCAATCATGACATCGTAAGGGCCAAATAATTCATCGCAACAGATGTTAGCAGATGTACAAGCTCCCTTTCCAGAAACTGTATTGTTTGCATATTGAGACATCGATGGGACTTGATCTACACCATCGACAAAGAATCCCAGCTGTCGCAATGGCCTGAGGATACGCCCATATCCACATCCCAAGTCCAGAACAGAGACATCTTTTGATTTTCCTTGTGAGTATTGAAACAGTAAATCTCCAAAGAATATCCAGTCGTTCTGTTGATCAGGAATACCGTAATATTTCCAACGACTCTCTGTATATGCTTTATACAGGATTGGATCTTTGTAATATTCTTCAAAGAAAAGACTTTGCGGTGTTGCTGTGGAGAGTATATCCATCGGTCGTACCATAAAATGAATAAGAGACATCTATGACGTAGATACCAAAAGACGCTTAATTAGTTTCGAGTGTCGTGAAACACAAACCTCCTAGCCCGGAGATAAGACCATGCAGAATACGGACATCTCTGAAAGCGCAAATCAGTACCGTCAAAGCTATATTCACGCTATAGAGGTTCCCCAACAAATTGCCCAAGATGGTAACGACGAATCTGTATAATTCTTATAGAACAGTTAGTTCAGCGGTTAATACACCTTGGGCAACACTTGTCTCCCTGGGGATATCTGTAAATAAATATTAAAAGCCAGTACATGCCACGGAATTACTCAAAGCGCAGCCCTTCTAATGCTAGAAAACTCGTGAAAGCTTTGCTAGATGCCCTTTATGAGAAAGAAGGGTTACTTCAAGTGGCTAAAAAAGTCAAGGTTGAATGGGCCACACATAACCAAGTGCGCATATCTAGTTCTTCTGGCAGTAAACAGCGCGGGACACGTATAGAATATTTAGCAGAGTTAGTTAAGGAAGCTGGCTATACACTTAACTATGGTCTCAGAGGAAAAGGAACTTCCGATACTTCTGAAATTCGAGATGCGATCGACTACCTTAAGAGACAGACGGATCCTTTCGAGCGTGACTCTGGTTGTGGCATTCTGAGAGAAGCAAAGCAAGAATCCATCGGCAAGGGGTACAGAGTCTTCTATCTAAGACTCCTTAATAGGGAAGCTAGCTTTGAAGACAACTTTAAATGGTTTCAGTTACAGCAAAGAGTTTATTCCGAAAAGGGGACAGAACAGCTTTCCATAACAGCAACTGTATTAAAGGAAGAAAAACAACACAGAGAGCACAATATTGAGAAACGTGATAATTATCAAGATTGGGGGGACGCTCCCGAACTAAAAAATTTTGTTGGCCGAGGAAGCGAACTATCAGAGCTAAGAAGATGGATCTTAAAGGATCGCTGCCGTATAGTTGGAATACTGGGCTTTGGCGGTATAGGTAAAACTAGCGTATCTCTCAAATTGGCTAAAGGCGGTATAGGTAAAACTGATCTGTCTCTGAAATTAGCGCATTCCATCGAGGAAGAATTTACTCATATAGTCTGGCGGTCAGTGAGAGGTGCTCCTCCATTGACATATCTACTGACCGAGTGGCTTATATCCTTATCTACTGACGATGGAGTAGCATATATTCCTCCAACTGTAGATGAAAAAATCAAAACCCTCCTCGCAGAGTTGCAGAAAAAACGTTGTCTTCTAATATTAGACAACGTAGAAACTATTCTGAAGGCTAGAGTTGGAGAGAGTCAATATAGAGCTGGATATGAGAACTACGGTCGTCTATTCAACTTAATTAGCAGCAGTAGGCATCAGAGTTGCTTATTAATGACCAGTCGTGAGAAGCCTCATATACTTGACAAAAGTACTCCTTTAATTCGTACTTTACAGCTGAGCGGTCTTAAGCTCGCTGATTGTCAGAAGATCTTCTCTGATGTTGGTGAGTTCAGTGGCTCCGATGATGAATGGCAGGAATTGGTTCAGTTTTACGAAGGCAACCCATTAGCTTTAGAGCTTGCAGCGAGACATATTCTAGAAGTATTCTTCGGAAGCATTCATGCGTTTCTGAGAAACGGAAAGCAAGTGTTTAGGGATCTAAATGATTTGCTAGACTGGCATTTCAACCGCCTTTCATCTCCAGAGAAAGAGATAGCTTATTGGTTTGCTATCAATCAAGAGCCTATACCTCTTCCTGAGCTTCTACGCGATATCCTATCAAATTCTTCTAGAAAGGCTGCCTCATTAACACTGCAATCTCTGCAACGTCGCATTCCAGTCGAAAGGATTAAGGCAAAAATGGCTTTTACCTTACAACCAGTATTAATGGAGTACATCATAGAAAGAATTATCAAAGCAGCAATATCTGAGATTAGGAGCGGAGAAGTCGCACTGTTGAGGGCGCACGCCATCACAAAGGCATCATCGAAAGATTTTATTCGAAATATTCAGCAACGTTTAATTCTAAAGGAAATTTACAACGAACTCTCTGAATCACAAGAAACATCTAGATCTTTAGAAGATAGTTTGGTTTATATCCTTGACAGCCTGAGAACTAAACCCTCTCAAGCGACTGGTTATGCAGCAGGAAACATATTGAATCTTCTCTGCTATGCAAACACTTGCGTACAAGACTATAACTTTTCTCACCTCGAAATTCGTCAAGCTTACCTTCAGAATACTAGGCTGTGGAATATAGACTTTTCATTCTCAAGCTTCTCCGATACAGTATTTACAGAGACTTTTGGAAATGTTTTGGCCCTTGCCTTTAGTCCCTGCGGACAGCTTATTGCAACAGCTGACACACAAGGAGAGATCTGTCTATGGCATTTATCTGATCGACAGAAGAAATTATTTATAGATGCTCATGAGTCATGGATATGGACGATCGCTTTCTCTAAGGTAGAAGGAAAATTTATCGCTAGTGGCGATAGTGACGGATTCATAAAGATATGGTGCAAGAAGAACGGAGAATGCCTACTCAGCATTAAAGGGCATGAGAAAGCAGTTCGTTCTGTAGATTTCAGTTCAGAAGGTGGAAGGCTAGTAAGCAGTAGTGAGGACAGAACTATCAAGGTATGGGATATAGAACGAGGAATATGCCTGAACACATTTTTGGACCATACTGACTCGGTATGGTCTGTTGCTTATGACCCCAGTGACAGCTCAATTGTAAGCGCGAGTGGTGATTCTACAATAAAGATATGGGACTGCGACTCGGATAGATGTCTTCTTACCTTAAATGGCCATAGCACAGGAGTAAAATCTGTTAGTTTCAGTTGTGATGGACACATGTTGCTTAGTGGTAGCGATGATGGGGAAGTCATCTTATGGAATTCTTTTACAGGTGAGCCTATCAAAATATATAGAAGACATTTAGGAATTGTACGCTCTGTTGCTATTAGTCCCTCAGGCAGCATGTTTGCAAGTGGAGGGGATGACCATATTGTGAAGCTCTGGAGTATAGATGCGGATGAACAACCTTGTACGCTTCACGGTCACTCTGGCCCAGTCAGATCAGTTAGATTTAGTCCCGACTCATCGACACTAGCCACCAGTAGCTATGATCAAACTATCAAGATATGGGAAACGGAAACAGAACACTGCTTGCATACATTCTACGGCCATACTAACTTAGTTAGATTCGTCACTTTTAATCAAGACGGTTCTCTTATTGCAAGCGCGAACGAAGATAAGACCCTGTGCCTGTGGGACACTACTACTGGAAACTTTCGTCTATCTCTGCTGGGTCACGAAAGTGTTGTATGGAGTGCAAGCTTCAGCTCTGATAACGTTCGCCTAGCTAGTGGTAGTAGCGATAAGACCATTCGAATCTGGGAAGTTAGTACGGGCCGAACCTTGAACACGCTAGAAGGTCATAAGAGCTTGGTATTAGCTGTCAGCTTTCATCATGGAGGACGGATACTAGCAAGCGGTAGCGAAGATTCTACAGTAAGGATATGGGATACCTATACTGGGCAGTGCCTATGCACCTTAGTTGACCATAATAGCAATATCTTGTCTGTCACATTTTTACCTGAGAGTGATATGCTGGCTTCTGCTGATGGTAATGGATTGATAAAATTTTGGAACACTTCAAGCGGAAAATGTATCAGAACTATAGCTGCTCACTCTAGTGCAGTTCGCTCGGTTATATGTAGTCCTACCGGCGATGTAGTGGCTAGTGCAGGAGATGACTGTAGAATAAAAGTCTGGAATTTAAAGAGCGGAAAACTTTTGCACCAGTTTAAAGAAGAATTCGGTGCAATTAAAACATTATGCTTCAACTTTGATGGCAGACTTTTATGTAGCGGTAGTGTTGATGGCTCTGTCAAAGTGTGGGAGATGGCTAGCGGTCATTGTGTCAAGACACTGCCTATCTGGTCGAGCGCTATACAGTCAATTACCTATAACTGTAAGGACTCTACTATTGCTGCGAGCAGTACGGAAGAGACAATTAGAGTCTGGAGCTTATATACAGGCGAATATGTTAGAACTTTACGCACGAATAGACCATATGAAGGTACTTCGATAAGCGGTGTATCCGGACTGACAGAACCTCAAAAAACAGCGTTGAAGATATTAGGCGCTCACGAGTAGACTGACTGACTAGCGCTCTTTATTGTAAGAAGACTTTAGAATTACGGGAAGAACCGTCATCTCTAATAACTATAAAAATGTGGGTTGTTGAGTGTCATGAGCAGTAGCCCAAATACCACCAAAAACGTCGTTGATCAAATCAGGCTTAAACTATATATTGCGTAAGGAATATAGATTTAATCAGAATGGAACCAAATTGCTTGAATAGATTTCACAAAAAGGAAATTTCCGTGAAATCCTCGCATTCTTTGCCCATAATCTAGATATGGCAGGGCTTATAGCTTATTCCAATCATCGCAAGGACATCTTTAGTGAGATTGAAGACAGGTTTGGTAACACTCGACAAACGAATTGAAGAAAGATACCCTTCTGCCTAAGGCGGCAAAAATTCGACAAAGCAATTATTTGCTCAATCTTATCAAGCGAGATCACAGATTTATCAAACGACGTGTTAAGCCCGAGCTTGGGTTTAGCTCATTTAATACGGCCAGACAGACGCTCAAAGAATATAAGACCATGAATATGATTGGCAAGAGTTAGATCAAAAATGATAGTAGAGGAGATGTCATGAAACAGAACTCCTTCATCAATCAAATCTTCGGTGGGGGATGCGTAATTATGAAGAAGAGCCATAGGAAGATTCTTCGCTTGCTATTTTTTCAACAGAACTCTTTAATCTCCTAGTCCTGTTCAGGGTATTGCTAAAGCACTGGAGGAATAATACAGATTGCTAGAGATATTAATCCTAATGCTCTCTTTTATAATCTTCATACTGGACAGCACTTTTGAGAGTAAAGTACTGCATCGTAAAGAAATCGGTTCCGTCTACCTCACTCCTATTCCGTTCTAACAGTCGCATCGCATCGAAGAAAAGCCCTCTGTTAATAGCTTCTATAGCTTCTTCTAAATCTTTCTCTACGGATACAACAGTTCTCTGATACCAAAAATCGGCCTCCTCTGTACCGTGTAACCTCTCAAACCTGTAGTAATAAGGTCGCATGGCTTGTTGAAATCTAGAAAATTCATTTTTGATATCCTGTATCATTTCATGGCGGGGTCTCGGTGGAGGTGGTTCTGGAAAGCGTTTTCGCCAAAACATATTTATAAAAGCCAGCGAATTTATCTTTTTCTAAGAAACCAGCATAGCTCATAGACTTCTAGTGATTTCCACTAATTTTGTAAAGAATACAACTCGCGGATGGTCAACTTTCGCTAAGTTAACCATCCGCTATGGCTTCTGAGACTCTTCATCCATGATTAAACCTCACTATGGAACATCGCTTCTCTGCCGAAATTATTAGCTACCGCGTCTGGCTGTGTTAAGCCTTTCTGTTAGGCTCTCGTGATATTGAAAAGATAATGCTCTACCAGGCATAACAGTCACCTGTGAAGCGATCACAAGGAGGTGCCTCAAATTTGCTTAGGGCTATACCAATCAGATTCGTAAACATCGACCAAAGCCCGTTGGTAAGTTGCATTTGAATGAGGTCGTTATCAAGATTAAAGGGCACAGTTCAATTTCGATGCTTTGAGTAACACTCGTAGCTCAAGTCAGACTATCTTTGACAACGACCCAGCCTGCTATTGCGTCAACTTTAAGCTCTCTGAAATCGATTAAAGCCCAACAGCTCTAGCCAATGTGGGCGCGGCTGGCCAATGAACAATTCTTATGGACTTTTCCCTACCCATTCCGGCACCCGAGAATAGGTAAAACACTTATAGTTGAGAAAAAACTGAAGCACACTCAAATAGGAATCACCCAGGCGACGACGCAAAAAAAAGTAATTCCGTAAGCGTGAGTTGAGATTCTCAACCAGCAAACTCTTGAATTCATTCTTGAATTCAAGAGTTTCAAGTTACGCGCCTAATGATTCCAGCAAGTTTTCTAACTCAGCCAGCTTCTCCTCCAACCGGCTAACAGCTTGCTTATCCTTCCAAAAGGATGCTCGTTGCGCTCGTCTCTGAACTACACTTATGCGATTAATTATCTTCTCGGCTTTCCTTCCCTTTGGTTTAGGTTTTGCCTCTTCTTTGATTGTCTTAACTCGTTCGATGATGGCTCGTTTTGACAGATCCTGTTCAATGACTTCTTCTAACAAAGGTTTCCAAAGTTTCTCATCTTTGAGTTTGGAAATTTCAAGAGCCTTCGTAAAATCGAGCTTTCCTTCTATATGGGCTTGCCGAATAACCTCAGGAACTTTTAACAGGCGTAGCCACTTATGAATAGTTTCAGCTGATATGGAAAGGTCATTGAGTGTTTGCTCAGTGATTTTCCATTCATCCGTCGCGGAACCGGTTCCGCGACGATCATGATGACCTTCTCTAGAGATATGATCAATAACCCATTGTCTTGATTCCTCTGAGTCTACTGACAGTCCATGCCGGAACTGAAGCAACTTTAAAATACCTTCAAGCGTTTCTAAAGTGCTTAGGTCTTCACGTAAGACATTTTCAAACAGACCGAACTCTAGTGCTTCCTCATCACTGTAGTCATCAATTAAGCAAGCAACTTTTTCCAATCCGGCCTTTTGAGCTGCTTTCCAACGCCGTTCTCCAGCAATAATTTCGTACTTACCTTGGTCTAACCGACGAACGTTTATAGTTCCTTTAAATCCTTTTTGCCGAAATAAATTTGCTAGATCCTCAATCTTATCCTCATCAAAGTAATAACGCGGCTGCATTTTGCCTGGAATGATGTTCTCAGTCGGCACCCAGATAGCGGCAGATTCATCTTGAGACTCAAACATCTCATCTTCTTTAATAGATTGAGCCGCTTGAAACATGCTTCCTAACTTAGATTTCTTGCTGCTCATCCTATAATCTCCTGACCAACTCGCATATACTGCTTCCAGACTTTGGTTGCATTTTCATCCTTTGCGTCTTTTGCCAAAGAGCCATCAAGCGGTAATTGCTCTACAAAGGCGTATTTTTGAATAGACGCATCAAAAATAGGAATTTGAGACTCAGATAAAAGCTCTTTTATCTCAGATGTCATCCGAGTTGACGTGGGTGGCACCATTGTTAGAAGAACTTTGTATTCCGCCTTATATTCCTTAATAGCTTGAACAGTCTTTATCAGTACCTCTAAATCCATTGGGCGGGGCGTTGATGGAAGAACCAATAGATCACAATTTTGAGAAATTTCTTCCAAATCTTCTTGCGAAGGTCGAGCTTTGGTATCAATCACCATGTGCTCTGGCTTAAGAGCCATGATTCGCTTGGGAGCGATATTTTCAGATATAACCTCGAACGGTAACTTCCCAAGTCTTGACCAAGACTGAGCCGAGCGATTTTCATCTGCGTCAATGAAAAGAGTAGGTGCCTTTGATTGAAAAAAAGCAGCTAAATGAACTGCTGTAGTCGTTTTCCCAATACCACCTTTATAACCAGCAACTGTAATGATCACGGGGTGAAATTTTGGATGTTGAAAGGTATATGTCGAAGGCCAACTATTGCTTCCTGTCAACTATACAGAAAGCAGCGTGCCACGAAACTAACATCCTATAGAACTTTGACTGTTAGCTCTGCATTCTATCCGCAATCGCCCGATTCCCATTACCAAGCGCGTTGGTATTCCCGCACCGCTGGATCTCACAGATGCCATACACCAAGCCGAGTTGCTCAATCCATTCAAGCGGTACCGACACCGTATGATAGACACCTCGGCTAGATCTACTCGTCGCAGTGTTAGCTCCAGTGCTTCAGAAATCTGGCAACCAGTTTAGGTCAACACGTTGAAAAGTATCTTCACCCATCGCTCCCGCCTCCAAAAACGCCTGAGATTCCTCAGTCGTCATGTAGAGACGATTACCTTGCTTATCGTAAAGCTGAAAAGGCTCCGCTTTACCTCACCAATGTAGGCATTTTTTCAGACCACTGCCTGCGTCTGAAAGCACAAGCTGGCCGTACGACCAGGACACACCTTAAAACACCAGTCGCTACCAGGTACACCGCTATACCGCCATGTATCCTGAAGGCTGAAACCCTTATTCTTTCGTGGGACAAGTTTGGTACAGAGAGAGACAAGTCTGTCCCCGATATTTTGGGTGGTACAACCCAAAACCCTTACCCCGTAAAGCTGTACCGCTACTTTTGGGTACGTACTTGTACCCGTTTAGACCTTCAGAAGGGGGTCTACGAAGGTTTGGGGGTGTCTCCGGTCCCCTTTGGGGGCATCCAGGCACCGAAACCGAGGTTTCTTTGAGCGCTTATCTTTGCCTGCCGGTTCAAGACGGGTACTCCCACAGTTAGGGCACTTCCGAATCATCTCTGCCTTTGTGGACAAACTATCAGGAAGATTCGCCCTCTTTTGCTGATTGGCTTTGCTTAACAGGCAATCATCCAGGGAGCGGCATGACTCAGGATAATCCTTACTGCTGAACTGCTGGAAGTCATACGGTTCACTCGGCTCCAGTTTGTCAAAGCCGTACTGACCTAGCAGCGGCAATTCTGCATAGAACCGATTGGCCGATGCCCGATCAATCAGGGCAAATCGGACCTGCAATTTCGGGTCATCAATCTTGGCGTTCATCCGATCACAATATTCGCTGATCGGCTCCAGGTCGCTGAGCAAGGTTGCCAGTTTGCTGGAGTTGTGGGAACTGGTCAGGGCACTGGCGGAGGCTTTGCCGATGGCGATATTGGTAAAGTTCTGGATGTTTGACCGACTGAAACCAGGGACCGCTGATACCTGCGGGTCTTGGGTACAGAAAATCAGCCCCATGCGGGCGTGCTCACATTCGCGGGCCAGGGAGAGTAGGGCATCGGTGAAGTATTTCTCTGGCTTGCGATCGCCCATACCCTCAGGCATGGCCACCTCATCAGGATTCAACCCCTTGAGATAGCTGACGGTGTTTTCCACCTCATCCACAAAGTAGTAGAGGGTGGGGGGCATCGGTCTATTGAGTTCCTTGCGGTTGATGCGCTTAATCAGATGCTTGCGCTGTTCTAGCTCGGTGAAGATTTCTGCGGCCATGAGTAGGGCATCAGAGTATTCGTCCCAGGTGGGGGCCACCCGCCAGAAGTCCTTGCCACTGCCAGAGGTGGGGTCATACCGGCGCAGCTCGAAGCGCTCACCGGCCAGCAGCTTGCACCCCAGTATATTGCGGGCCAGGGGGCTTTTAGAGAAGCCTTTGCCACCCAATAGGCGGAAGACGGAATCCTTGCAGGCGATCTCCTTAAACCGCGTTCGGGACATCCACAGGCGCTCGATAGAGTGCTCATCCAATAGGCGCTTGTGGGTGGCCAGGGTGACTTTAATCAGGCATTTGGCACTATCAAACTCGAACCGGCTCAAATCTTTGATACCAATCAGTTCACGGCGAATCGCATCGTGACTAAAGTTGAGCGATTGCACCACATCGGCGGGGTTAGCGCTCCCGCGCCAGTCGAAATAATAGGTCTCGCGACCATTGGACTCATTCACTGCCCGAAAACCTTTATCGATCAGGATGCCTGCTTTGAGCGCCGTTGAGATAATTAGATTGGCACTGGCAAACTGGGGGCTATCAGGGAAGTATTGGGGCTGCTCATAGGCTTCAAGCCGGGTCTGAAGTCTGGCCAGCTCCAGTTTGAGTTCTGAGTTTTCAAACGTCAGCTGATCGTAGAGTTCCACTTTGCGGGCATCGAGGTCATCAAACAGTTCATCTGTGTCTTCCTCGGCCAGGGCTAGCATTTCGACCTCATTGCGGGCCAGGGCTGCTTTGGCCTGGGCTAACTCGGTTTCAAGCGCGTTGATGCGGGTGTGTAGGTCGGCGGTGGCCGCCGCCAGAGCATCATCGATCTGCTGGGCGGCCAGTTTTTCTGCCCGATTGGCGACAGCGGTGGGCATGGCATTTTTGACCCGTGCCCCGTGCTCTCGGCGGGCTGCCTCAAACTTCGCTTGATACTCAGCCTGGGCGGCTTCTGTGGCCTGGGCTTGGGCGGCTTGCTCCAATTGCTCGAAGTCGGTTTCCCATTCGCTGATTTCAGCTTCGAGCTGTGCGATCGCACCCTGGTGCTGAGTGATTTCTTGGGTCTTGGCTGACAGGCGGCTGGATAGCTGGGTGTTTTCGACCTGGAGTCCTTTGAGGGTGAATTCATGACCCTGGCTGGCCTGTTGCCATCGTTCTGCTGCATTTCTGAGGGTTTCGCAGGTGGCTTTGAGGGTTTGTACCTGGTGCTGGAGTTCATCAATTCGGTGCTGGCCCTGGCGGATCAGGTCACCCCGCAACCGGGCATCTTGAACCATCATGCCGCCAAATACAACTGCACTCGATATCGCCCCCCACAGCAGCCCTTCGGCCAATCTGTAGTTGGACTCTCCATAGGTCAGATCGGCCACGGCACCACCGGCTAATGCCCCGATTGTGAGGCTCAGCGCGGTGGCGAGTGTCCGGTTTTGCGCTCCTCTCGCCCATTGCATCAGTCTTCACCCCCCGGTAGCTCGACGTGCTCAACGTCAACCGCTGCCATCGTCTTCGCGGCAGCGGCTTCCATCCGCTTCACGGTGGCCAGTTCTTTGGCGTAGCGGGCTTCGCGTTTCTGGCGGATGAAGGCGGCAATTCCTTCTACCCCTTCGCGCTCAAGGATGGCGTTGACCAGTTCTGCCCGTTTGGTGTTGGAGCGTTCCTGCTGGAGCTGGTTCGCCGTCAGCTCGGTCGTTACCCCTTCAACAGCGGTTTGAGTCTTGGCTTTGGCCTGCAAGAGTTGGGCTGTCTTGGCCTTGGCCTGCTCAATCTTGGCGGCCAGGTCGATATTGGCCAGCATGATATCGGCCCCATAGCCCTGTTCTTTGATCTCAAGAAGTTCTTGCTCCCGTTGCAGCTCAGGCACTCGACGCAGGGTGCTAGACGGTTGGGTATAGTCCGAGGGGGCAAACTGCTGGACATCCGGAACCGCAGCGGCGGTATCGGCAGCGAGCTGGCGCTGGGTGGCTTCAATTCCGGATAGGGCCTGGGTGCTCACCGTTGGGGCAGTTGAACCGGGGTCATGGCGCTGGATGGCGTCTGCGACGGCGTCTGTCCCCTCGGGTTTAGTTACTCGCTTTGAACGAGTGGCACGCTTCGTCTTGGTGGCTTTGGTGGCCTGGTCGGTTTTTACATCAGAGAGTTTCTTTGCCATAATCTTTCAATCCTTTGGTTCATCGATGTTCTGGAGGATAGGGGCTCTGAAAAGCATCTGCACAATGGGTTTCAGAGCCTCGCTTTTACCAACGTCTGTAGATGCCCCGCCAGAGGCGGACCTGGGTGTGGTGACGGGGTTTGGCTTTGGTGCTGGAACCGACAATCAGGCCCAGCACAAAGCCACTGCCGAAAAAGGTAAAAAGCACGATTTCCATGGGGTTAACCTCCTGTGTCGGCCAGTCGGGCCAGCACGGCATCGGCAATCTCGGTAGCGCGGGCGGCCAGGGCGAGCGGTTCCCAGATAAACCCGTCTGATTCGCTAGCAAGAAGCCCCTGCACTGCCGCTTTGACCAGTTCAAATCGTTTTTCCTCTGAGGTCATTCAGTCTGCCTCCGTAGGGTAAGTTTTAGTGTAAGTGGGTGTTGTTTGGGCCGGTGAGCCGATCCAAACAATCGCCTGAATGCAAGCGCTAATCAGCAATCCGACTATGATTCCGTAGCAGAAGCACTGGGCACAGCGGACTTTCCCAGGCTGGCGACCTCTTCCAAGCGCTCTTGGGTTTCTGTGTCAGCCAGCGCTTTCATTTCAGCGGCGATCTCGGTTTTCATCTCAATGCGACGCGCTTTGTCCTGTAGCCCCTGCACAGCCCTGCGCACGGTCGCGGCGGTTTGCTGAGACTCCCTTAACTGCTGCTCTTTCTGTGCCCACTGGCTATCTAGATGGGCGCTCATCGCCTGAATAGCCCCTATAGCTTGGTGCGCCTGGGTTAGCAGCTCTGAGTTATCGACAGGTGCAGGGATGCCCAGATTTTGCCGAACCACAGCAAAGTCAATGGTGGAGGGGATTTCCGGCGCAGGGATAATGACATCCCGCTGGCTGTCAATAATTTCGATCCTCGAAACGCTGTCCAGTGCTGTTTTTCCTGGCTGTTCAGCCAGTTGTTCAGGCTGGGGATAGGCATAGCCAATATCGGTCAGAATAGTCTCCCAATCCTGCTTGCTGTAAAGAATCTGGTTATTTTCAGGCTGGGTTTCACCACTGGCCTTGAAAGCTTCATACTGTCCAGATTGCTGGAGCAACCGATATAGCTTGCCCCGGCTGATGTTCAACTTGATCGCCATTGCTGAAATAGAGCTTTTTTCAGGTGGTGTAGTGTCCATTAGACTGTCCAATACCTTGTCCATCGGGTGTCCTCATTAGGTGTTTGGGTTAGTCGTTGCCATGAATTCAGTTGTAATGAATTCAGTTTTACACGATTTTGAATGCGTTACACAGCCATTTTACATACAGTACAATTATTCTTATAGTTGGATGGAAATGAATTACTGTCTGCTATATGACTGCTATAAAGCACCAAATTGTCAACGAAACACATACAATGCTGCTATGTTGAATGCGCAACACATACGAGGGGTTATATTTAGGTGAACTCTATGCCCGCTACTGTGAAAGTCCCAAAGAACCGACAATCTAGACTTAGTGATAACGTTTGGCTAGCTGCTGAGGCTATGGCGCGTTTTATCGGCTCAAAGTCACCTCGCGAGGGCATTGAAACCGGTTTCATGAATTACGTTTTAGATCTAAATCAAAAAGACTCACGTTTTGCTGAGATCTGGGAAAAGGTTCAGAACGAGGGTATCGACGATGACTAACGCTCCCACCTCCGACAACCAGCCCACACCTGGTTCCAACGGCGACGGTTGGGAAGTGCGTCTGACTAGAATTGAGGAAACCCTTGCCGAGACGGCTGAATTGCAGCGGGCGACTTCTGAACGGTTGCAAGCTGTTGCTGATCAGCAGCAGGCGATGGTTGGACAGCAGCGAGTTCATGAGGGCGCGATCGCGGCCCTTTTGGAAAAAGACACCGGACAGGATCAGCGCATCGCTGAGCACGACCGGCGGATGGCCGAGCATGAAGAACGGATGGCCGAACACGACCAGCGGATGGCTGAGTTTGATGCGAGACTAGCTCGACTGCTTCAGCTCACCGAGCGGATGCTTCCCCAGGTAATCGCCAATGAAGAACGGATTGCGGAGCTAGAAGCATCATGACTAACGGCCTCCTTGAGCGACCCATGAGTAACGAGGACTTAACCCATGCCTGACCCAATCGACGCATTATCAGAAGCCACTGGGGCAAGGCTCAATCGTCTAGAGCAAAAGATTACTGAGTATCAGGCCAGCACTGATCAGCGCCTAGATACCATCACAAAACAGATAGCCAGCTTGACTAGCACAATTGCAAATCAAGCAGCCAGTATTGATCGGCTCGAGCGTGGGATTAACAGCCTGACCCAAAACATTGAATCACAACGCCAAAGCATTGCTGTGCAGGCTCAAACTATGAATAATTTCTTAGAGCTAGCTAAACAGCAGTCACGAATCGTAGAGAAAGCTTTAGATATGGCGCAGCCTAGGGCAGCCGCTTAGAAAGAATGAGCAAAGCAGCGAACTACACAGAGATCGCACATCCGGAGATGAAGACTAATGACTAGCCAACTACTCAAAAAGCCAATCAGCTTTACCAGATATCTGCTATTGCCTTACGACCGCAAAAGGACTGAACTCGTAGACGGTCAAATTATTGAAATGAGCGACCCTAGCATTCTCCATACGGATATTGTTCATTTTCTATCAATGGCAATACAAGCTTATATTGCCGCCCAGTCCCTTGATTTGACCTGGCGTACAGGTGTCAGCCTTGAGATTCCCCACGGTGACACCAGCAATGCTCGTCGCCCTGACCTGATCATTTGCGATCGCACTCAATGGAAGGGAATGCGCCATCTCACTAAGTCAATTTTCCCCGCTGGAGAGCCCCCAGCACTGGCGATCGAAGTTGTCTCGCCGGATAATCCTAATCGCGACACAGTAGATAAGCGCCAGGAGTACGCCCTAGCGGGTGTGCCTGAATACTGGATTGTGAACCCGCTCGACGGCTATGTTCTGGTTCTGGTGCTTAAGGGTAGCGACTATCAGGAAGTGGGCGAGTTTAGAGGGGATGAACCAATTTCATCTGAGCTATTCCCTAACCTGGAAATTACAGCCGGTGAAATGCTAGATCCTTGATCTAGAAGCGTTTGAAGCGTAAGCTACCGATCAACACAAAGGAGGTGATGCCATCTTGAAAGCGCTTTAAACGGCAAATCGCCAGGACTGCTACCAACAGTTCCTAGCGACCCAATAAGCCGATTTCCAATTTCTTGACCTGAATATATCACCAGCTCGGCTGCGATCGCAACCGTTGATGGATTTTTATGCGCTTTTTTTAGCTGCTTTGCAAATCGAGATCGCGCCTGGGTAAAAAATCCATTCCTCAAAAAGCTTGATCTATGCGGGTTTCAGGCGTATTCTACCGATCACGAAAGGAGGTGATGCAATCTTGAAAGCCCTTTAAACGCCGAAATCGCCACGGGATGCCAGTCCCATAGCGATCACTAAGGCGTTTTGAAAAATACGTACTCAAAATTTAGCACCAGAGCGGCGGCGATTGCAACCGTTCACAGGATTTTATGTGCTTTTTTAGAATGTTAACCATGCTGAAGCACATCCATTCTCAGCTCTTGAGTGTGACTAACCCTGTAAATCGACCCGTAATCTCTGCAACGAGTTGACGTTCCCCTTCAGTCAAACATCTACTCATCTAGGACCCAGGAAGTGTGTGCAACTTCTGCTCACCCCTTGGGGATTTCATAACCCTGACTGAAGTTGACCCGCCAGAGCTGCCCAAACGCTCAACGGGTCACAGGTGCATTACCCAGCAATGAATCTGAATTACTGACACTCCGCTCAATCCATACCCGGTGCATCGCCGAGGTAACTCTCTGCTGTTACCTCCAAGACTCGCAACAGCGAAAGAGCCGCATCGCCCCAAAGCGACACAGCTCTTTACGCCTGTATGGAAACCCTGCGGTCTCTTAAGACTTGAAAACCCATTGAGTTTGGCGACTTATAGTTTTCAAGCGAGAGACCGACAGGACTCAGAACCCGTGTCCCTAATTTCAGGTACCGGGCATTCGGTTTCATGGTACTCAAAAAAATAGCCCAACTCTATCCGCAGAAGCTCCTGGCTTCCGTAACATCCGGCTTTGCAAAAAAGCTCCCCCGAGAACACGACTCAACTTCAGATGAAGTCAATCAGCGGGAAATCAGTCCCTGCCCCGACCATATAGAACCCGCTCATTGGGAAGAATTAACGCTCGATAGTGGCATCAGCCCAGCCATCGCCGCCGCGAACTTCCGCAGCCTGGCTGGTGATGAGGTCTTAGAACACCTCACCAGCCACGCCCTCGGCACCCTCAAGGGAGACGCGGCCCAGTATGCCACGGCCCCCGTGCGCCGCATCCAGAAACGCTATGCACCTGTCATAGAAGGTGGCTGGTGGTGTACGGGCCTGCGCCTGGTGACTGATGGGCTAAACGTAACCACAGAACCCGATGACTGGGGCTGCTTTAAACCCGACACCCCCCGCGACGGCTGGAAACAAACCGAGCAAGGTCAATGGCAGCGCACCGGCAAGCCGGTCAAGTACGAACACCCGATCAAAACCCCCACCGGGCTATATATCCTCGACCGTCCTGACCAGCCCCGCTACTGGGAAACCCTGGCCCACAGCATCACTCCCCTCATGCTCACCGAAGGCGCGAAGAAAACCGGCTGTTTGCTCACCCATGACTACCCAACCCTCGGCTTACCGGGGATCACCCAGTGGAATATCCCAAAAACCCGAGAGCTGATCCCCCAGCTGCAGCTATTCGCCCAACCCGGTCGCACCTTCTACATCTGTTTTGATCAGGACACCAAACGCGCTACCCGTCGCGCCGTCGCCCGCGAAATCGCTAAGCTCAGTGCTGCCCTCAAGCGCCAGCAGTGCAACGTCCGCATCATTCAATGGCACCCCGAACTCGGTAAAGGCGTTGATGACCTGATCGTGAATCATGGCCCCGAAACCTTCCTCAGCGCCTATGCCAGCGCGGTCAGCTTTGAGTCCTGGGGCCTGCGCCAGCAGTCGGTGCTCTCTATCGAACCCAACTGGGTCGCTCCCGAGGGCCAAAAGTATCTCGAAGCCGACCCGGCCCATCCTATTCCCTTCTCAGCCGAGGCCAAATTATGGCTTCTCAAAGCCCCCAAGGGTACTGGCAAAACGGAGGTGATTAAACGCCAGGTCGATGCAGCCCACGCCCGAGGCCAACGGGCGCTCGTGCTCACCCACCGGGTTCAACTCACCCAGAACCTGTCGGATCGCACCGGGGTGCTCAGCATTTATGAGGTGGTTAATGGCGATTGGCAAGATAAAGGCGATGCGATCGCAGAAGTCGCAGCCCATGGCATCGGACTCTGTATTCAATCGGCCCATCCGAATTCCCAGGCCCAGTTTCGGGCTGAAGAGTGGAAAGATGCCCTGATCATCATCGATGAGGCGGAGCAGGTGATCTGGGAGATGCTCAACTCATCGACTTGTCGAGATAATCGGGTGGCAATTCTGCGGGAATTCAGAACCCTAATGGTGGAGGCCCTCTCCCCTGAATCTGAAGGTCGCGTCATCCTGGCCGACGCAGACCTGAGCGACTACACCGTTGATTTTGTTCGCAACCTGGGTGAGCAACCCCACCTGGAGCCTTGGCTGGCCCTGAGCACCTGGCGCGAGGACGGCTATGAGTGCGACTCCTACGATTGCCCCGAGGATTGGCTGATGCAGGCCGAGGCCGCCCTTGAGCAAGGTCAGCGCCTCATGGTCACCACCGATTCCCAGCGGGAGAAAGGCCGCTTTAGCAGCCACTCCCTGGAGAAGCGCTGGCGCGACAAGTTCCCTGAGCTTAAGATTCTGCGCATTGACAGTGAAACCCTCCAGCGCAAAAACCACCCTGCCTTTGGGTCAATGTCAATCTTGAACTCGATCCTGGTTCAATACGACATCGTGATTTGCTCGCCCTCGGTTGAAACCGGCGTTTCAATCGATATCGAAGGTCATTTTGACGCGGTCTATGGCTGCTACCTGGGCGTGTTACCCGAGAACTCAGTCCGCCAGTCCCTGATCCGCCTTAGAGAGCCCGTACCCCGGCATATCTATGTAGCCCAATACGGCATGGGTCGCATCGGTGGCGGTGAAACCTGGTACAAAGCCCTGGCGCAGGCCCAGGATAAACAGGTCAAAACCACCCTGCGACTGATCTTTGAAGCGGGCTGTGACGACATTGAGAGCGATTTCAATAAAACTGCCACCATCACCTGGTCGAAGCTGGCCGCTCGCATCAATACCGGCATGGGGGCGTACCGGGACTGTGTCTTGCAGGGCCTCAGCGACGAAGGGCACCACGTCACCCAGATTGAAAAATTCGAGGATGGTGACGCCCGCGCTCAGCTGCAAACCGAACTCAAGATTGAGCGCCATGACCGGCTACGCACCAAAGCAGTTGCGGTGAGTATAGCCCCTGACCTCAATCCCCTCGAAGTTGAGCAGATGGAAAATGCGCGGACTGTCGAGAACGAACAACAGGCTCTCTCTCTAAAAAAAGCCTCTCTCCAACGTCGCTACCAGCTCGAAACCGTTACCCCCGATCTGTTCATCCTGGATGAGTACGGCTGGCATTCTAAGCTCCGCCTGCACTATTACCTCACCGAGGGCCGAGACTACCTGTGCGATCGCGACCGGGCCAGAGTGAATGCGCTGCTGGCCGCCAGCGGCGACGGCACCGCCTGGGCACCGGATATCCGCAGGGCCACCCTGAGTGTCAAAATTGCCGCCCTGGAGCATTTCAAGATTCCGCAGCTGCTCACCCTCGGTGAAATCAGCAACCAAACCCCAGAAGTGATTGCCCTCCACCGAGCAGTACAGGGCCATACCTCAACCATCAAACAAGCCCTCGGCTTCAGAGTGAATCCGAAGGACACCCCGGTGATGGTCACCCGCAAATTTTTAGACCCGATTGGGTTCCGCTTAGGGAAGGCCCATCGGGTTGGCCCAAAAGGGGAGCAAATTCGGATCTATCCCCTCGAACGAGTCGACGATCTGAGCTTTGAGATCGGTGCCCAAGACATCAAATATGCGTGTGATCGCGACGCTGTTTTTGCCGGATGGTGCGATCTCGACAGCGCAGCCGAGCCACAGCCTGAAACCCCAGTGATAGAAGCAACTGAGCCGGTAGTCACTGAAGAATCGGTAGTCAGTGCCGGTAATAAAGATCTTATTACACCTGTTAGTGACTACCACCACCAGCCCCCCATTTCTGATCAGCTTGTGAATGAAGTGAGCTTGAAATTAGTCGAGCCGATTCAGCCGGAACTGCCCCCCACCGAGCAGGTGTGCTTTGAGATTCTCCAGAGCTGCGATTGCTGGGGGCAGTACGTCAGCGTTTACGAGCGAGTCGGCTCAGCCCGGATGGCGGTGCTATGGTCACGGCTGACGACGGAGCAGCAACGGCGGATCTGGGTACTTCAGTCAGCACCAAGCTCAGACCATGGGCGATGGCAGCCGGGCTGTTCGTAGTTCCATGTGTCCGGACAGTTGCCACATCTTGCTACCGCTCAAAATCAAATTCAGTTCACATGTCTTGTACATATCCTGAGTAGGTTTTGAATATGTCTTTTGCAAACCCCTAACACTCCAGTCACAGGTTCTTGATAGCCCTTGGGTACGTCATGTATAAGTTCTACGGAGAAGTCTCATATCTGAAGGATGAATATTTCACCACTTTTGAATGTTTAGCGCACAGGTTTTACACAAGTGTCTAGTGCTTGATTGATAGATGTTTTAACAACGCCACGTCTGGCTGTTGGGATAAACCCATCCACGATGTTCATATCGGCATGAATAGGTTAGCGACAGCAGAGGCCACTGTCCTCTCGATTAGGAGCGCGTTAGATGTGTTGATTGGCGGAAGGGGATGCCCTAAAGTGACCGGGCACAAACAGGGCGATGTGTAAGTGCGTTCTTACCTGATTCGGGATGTAGGAGATCAGGGCGGTGTCTGTGCTCAAAATGGGATCTCCCTGAGCAATATACAGAGGCGAGGTTTGGCTCAAAATGAGATCACTATATTTTCAGGCCTGGATGGAAGTGGTTGATGCCCAGAGGCTTAGGTCAGTTCATCGAACAAAAAGGTGTCCGCCCAATACTGCCAGCAGCCCTGCATCTGAACGTAGATGACGATATCGATGAGCTGTTCATATCTCGGGATTTCGCACAGTTGATACCAGAGGATGGCAGCCGTGCGCTTTTTCCTGCAAAATCGAAACACTAATGGGCGTGGATGCCGCTGTGGTTCCTCGTCGCTGTTCATAAGCGCATTGAGATGGAGGTCAGATTTTTGGCTCAGCTCGCCGTCAGATTCCTCTATTTCTAGCTCACAGTGTCCAGCGCCGGAACGGTCTTCTGACTGCCAGGGTGAGTCTGAAAAGTCGGTAGCCTGCCGTCAGACAAAATAAGCCCCAATCACTGTGAAAGCCATTGGGGACACACACTTAAATGTGGATGCTATTGATCCAGTTTGGCGTTGACGTTAGCGGTGTGTAATCCGCCAAATATCAGAACTAATTGCTCTGTCAATATGCGATCTCCCTGAGCCGGTCTCAGGCGTTAGGTTCAGCTCAAAGTAGAGCGTCTTTAGAGGAAATTATCCCGCCGCTCAGGTCCGCTTTACGAGGCATCAGGACGCGCTCAAATTCGGCTTCGCATTTGAGTATTTCAAAGCAATTGCGTCGGGGCCGATAGCGTTCGAGTCGTCGAGAAACAGACCGCAGAGGAGGTCGAGGTTGTACCTGCTGATGGGGCATCACTTGAGTTGTGACCATAACCGAAACGGGCTCCTAACGATTCAGCTTTCTGACCCTTGATAGCACGTTTTTAGACAGGTCGAAGGGAGAAAGTCCCAAGCCTAGATAATGACGCTGTAGCCCTTCGCCTCCAGGCCCCAGGCAATCCATTCGACCCAGGTGAGATCGCACCTGTTGTCGCTGACAAAGAAGTCTTTGGTCACGGCGTCTCTGCCCTTCAAAGCTATAATTTAGCGCGGTTGCCCATCAACAGACGGCAAGAGTGCCCGTGGAGGATATCGAGAAATATGGGGCGCTGCTGAGTGACATCAAGCAGCGTATCCGAGGCGCGCAGTATGAAGCGCTGCGGGCGGTTAACCGGGAGTTAATTGCGCTCTACTGGGATATTGGCGCGTTGATTGTGACCCGTCAGCAGGGTGAGACCTGGGGCAAGTCAGTGGTCAAGACGCTGGCGCAGGATCTTAAAACTGAATTTCCTGGTATCACGGGTTTTTCGGCTTCAAACCTGTGGCGGATGAAGCTTTTCTACGAGACCTACCAGGCGTCTGAAAAACTCGCACCGCTGGTGCGAGAAATTGGCTGGACCCACAACCTGGCCATCATGGAGAAGTGCAAAGATGACCTGGAGCGGGAGTTCTACCTCCGCATGGCGCGGAAATACGGGTGGACCAAGAGTGTGCTGATCCACCAGATTGAGAACCAATCCTATGAGAAGACGCTCCTCAACCAAACCAACTTTGCTGAGACCCTGCCAGAGCCCCTTCAAAATCAGGCGACGCTGGCCATCCGGGACGAGTACATTTTTGACTTTCTTGAGCTAGGCGATCAGCACAGCGAACGGGAGCTAGAGCGGGCACTGCTCAGTAAAGTGGATACCTTCCTGCGCCAGATGGGAGGCATGTTTGCCTTCCTGGGCAGTCAGTATCGGCTGGAGGTCGGTGATCAGGAGTTTTTTATCGACCTGCTCCTGTACCATCGTCGGCTCCGATGTCTGGTGGCCATCGACCTGAAAATCGGTCGGTTTCAGCCCGAGTACGTGGGCAAAATGCAGTTCTATCTGTCCGTGCTCAATGATCAGGTCCGCTTAGAGGATGAGAACCCCTCGATTGGCATCGTTCTCTGTAAGTCAAAAGACAAAACTATCGTTGAATACGCCCTGAAGGATTCGGATAAACCCATTGGCGTTGCTACCTATCGCATTGTTTCCACGCTGCCCCAAGACCTGGAAGGGCAGCTTCCTGCTCCAGAGCAAATCATCCGACTACTCGAATCAGTTGATTAAGGTTTAGCAACAATAGACCGCAGGGTGGGTCGCGGTTTTACTTGCTGATGGATCATCGCTTGAGTTGGCCCTCAGTAATGACCCAGAGTGACCTCCATCACCGTTGACCCTCAGCAATTCTCAGAAATCCCTTAAGGTCATTTCAGTTAGTGGTCAGGGGCGGTTCAGGTGAGCACGGCATTCTGTAGTTACTGAAGCAAAACCACCGATTCACAAGGAGCTACACCATGAAACGCTATTTCTTAACTGCGATCGCACTCACCCTTGCTACCGCTGCTATTGCACCCGTCGCCAGCGCTGCTGAATTTGCATCCACCACCCTCCAGCAACGCCGTTACGAAATCCTCGACCGGGGCAGCAAGGACGGCAGCAAGCTTCAGGAAACCCGCTACGAAGTCCTCGACAACACTAGCTCTAAAGCCATTACAGATATCCAATCCGCTCGCCTGGAGCACCTGGATACCCAGACCAAAGCCTTTGAGAATCTTCAGTCTGCTCGCCTCGAAGCCCTGGATAGTCGCACTAAAGGCAACGTCCACTCCCTACGGATTGAGCATCTCGATAATCAATCCAAAGCCGTTGAGGATATTCAGTCCGCTCGGTTAGAGGCTCTCGATGCCCGCACCAAACGACAAGCCTCTACCCCCGCCGAGATCTCTGAGGATGCCACTTTTCATGACCTGGTTCGGTTTAATCGCCGGGCTCGCAACAAAGCTCAGTAAAAACGAGCTCCTTAGCCTCTATCCAGTTTGGGTGCTGAACATAGACTCCTGTGGTTTATATCTTCATTCATCAGTACCCTTTTTCAGCTAGGTGCGTCCCCCACCCCAAACCAGCCTGTTTGCGTCAACCTGATTCGAGAGTGATGCAAACAGGCTGGAGCCTTATGGCAGATAAGCTACCCGTATCGATCACTAAATTCCCTGACATCAGGGGGGCTGGGCTAGTTTTTGTGTCATTGGCCTGGTTTGGGGTGGGCATATGAGCTGAGGTGCCCGGAGCCTTCAGATCGTGAATACAGCGTAAATCCTACACAGCAATTATCAGAGCATAACTAGCATCGCTTTAGCCTGAACAGTCTTATTTTGAGTCTCAAGTTATCTGAAATTTCTAATTTTTTGAGGCCCCTTTCCCAAAACTGTGTAGTTTTGTTGTTGCCTAATCTACTGAAGGTACCTTGTTGGGTAATAGCCTTTTGCTGTTCTAGTTTCTTACAGTTGACAGAGATACGATTCGTATTGCCTGTTATATGTGGAAAAGCAGTACATTTCTCGTGCTACTTCAGTAATATAGGCTTGTGGAATGTTATTCCAAGTGATATCTGGCTTGTTCCATATAGGGGGAACAAGCTTTGACTTATAGTCATGGAGGATACGACTTGGCAGAGAAGGAAAAGGAGGTAGCCGTTGCCAGAATTACGGCTTTTCAAGCGGTATTAGTTGCCATCATAAGTTCCTTGGCAAGTATCTTTGTCGCTCTAATTGCTGCGGATTTCTGGGGTGGAAAAAATGATTCGAATGCTTCGAGCAATGATTTAGGACCTCAAGTAAATTCAGGAATCGCGTTGCCTGATGTTTTTCAATCAGATTCTGACCTTGAAGTTGCACTTGAGGAAGAAAGACAAAAAAACGACAATCTACGCGCCCAAAATCAAGAGCAAGCTTCTGAAATTCAAAAGCAAGCTTCTGAAATTCAAGAGTTGAAAGGAGAGCGTAGAACTAATGAAATTTTTAATGAAGAAAGAAGTGTACCCAATGAGCGAGAATCACCTTCTGAGCTGGGATCTGAACTTAATGTTTCATCAGGTTATGCGTGGTTAGAGGAATTATTGCAGGCAGGCAACTGGCAAGATGCAGATGAATTTACTGCTCAGCTTCTGAGGCAGGCATCAAATAAACCAAGCGGAAAGTTGAAAGCAGATGATATTCCATGTTCTGCTTTGCTCAACCTAGACAGGTTATGGTCAGAGGCTGAAGGTGATTTTGGCTTTAGCGAACAACGAGAAATTTTTACGAACGCTGGCGGCCTTCCTGGACAGTATCATGGTTATAATGCGAGCCCAGAATTAAAGGCTGCATGGGGGAAATTTTCTCAAGAAGTCAACTGGCCTAGTAACCTGACCTATGAGCAAGCAAGACAGGATTTTAGTAGAGAATCAAAGCCGGGTCATCTACCCTGGAAATATCGGGCTCTGATTTCAGGTACGGCTACATCCTACGTTATAAGTCGTCTCGATCAATGTGAAGACTAATTCAATATATTGGGGTATCCGACAACCATGACGTGAACGACTTGTTCGATGAACAAGCTGCCACACTGTGGATGAAAAGCTGGCAATTGCTGACAAGGATGGCTGTGTTCTCTATGCTAAGGCATCAACATCACTGAGTTGATAGTGAGCCCAAAGCCCCCTCACTGGGTATCCTCTTTTTATGAAGGTATTAACTACCCTCATAAAAATAAAAATGGTATAATTAGCTACAGAAACAAGTCAATCGTTCATCTCCTGGCTGGCTCATTGCAGCCAACCGGAGACGGAAGTAGGGACTGACTCCCGAAGGAACGCGCCTCTGTACCGATACATCCCTTTTGGAGGCGAAACCATGAAACTCACTTATCGTGGCGTTCAATACGATTACAATCCCCCCGCTATTGAAACACAATCCATTGAGACCACTGGCAAATATCGCGGCGTAGATATTCGATTCCGAAAAGTCTCTAAAGCCCCCATTCATCCTCTCAAAGTTGACCTGATCTATCGCGGCGTACCCTACACCACTGGTGAAACCGCTGTGGCTCCTCAACAGCCGACAGAAGCTGCACCGGCTCTATCTGTTGCCGATCAGCTCCGCGCACGCTTCTTGGGTCGCGAACGCAGCACCCGCCAACGCGAACAATCGATGCTGATTCGTCTCAATGAGCAGATCGGTATCACCGCCGAGGATGCCGCCTAATACGTCCCTGCATAGAAGCACGATTTAACTTAACCTGCCCTCAGTCTCAGACTGCGGGCTTTTTCATCGCTAGAATGCAGACTCTGGCGTTTTTCAACCGGCTTCAGCTGCCTTCACCCTCCCAGCTGCCCTCTAACAAGGTACGGGCCTGTATAGTGGACCCCAAAAATTGGACAGGTAGCTAAGCTCTGAATCACTCGAAAAATGATAGGAGTCATTCATGAGCAAAAAACGCAGACAGTACAGTCCAGAATTCAAAGCAAAGATAGCCATAGCCGCCATTCGAGGCGAA
>JBCDDJ010000010.1:0-38043 GCA_039180385.1 Cyanobacteria bacterium P01_G01_bin.38
ACCCCAAGTTGAGCCCACTTTTCACCCTTGACCTTGGCGGGAATGTCACTCGCAGACTGGGGCAAATCACGAACGTGCCCCATGGAGGCTTCTACCCGATACCCCTTGGGCAGGTAGTTGCGGATGGTCTTTGCTTTGGTGGGTGACTCGACAATGACAAGGGTGGACATATGACAGGCAGAATTCAAACGGTAATATTCAAAAAATGAGCAGACATGGGCAAAGTCAGCATGTCTGCCAACCAAATCTATGAAATATTTCTAGCTAATTGGAGCATTCCCAATGCAGCTGACCATGGCTGCACTAGTGGGTAAGTAAATCATGGATGGATTTATCTGAGACGTCCATTTGGAAATCTTTAATTTTCCCAGTGGGCAAACCAAGGGGCTAGACGTGCTCAAGGCTTAGTTATCAAGGTTTAAGTGTTAACCATAGCAAACGAGCTTCAGGAATTTCCAACTCAATAGCAACCAATAGAGCTGATTGACTACATATATATCGATAGATCGAAACTGTGGAGTTCGTCTACCTCCGATTAGATGCTGAGTCCCACCAAAACCGTTTAAATCCTGATCTTTTTGGATTGATCAGGACTTGCTAAAAGTCTTGACAGCCTTGGCTCAAAGACCCATAACCCAGATTGAATTTTGGCAGTGGATGGAAAAGTGAGAATAAAAGGTTAAGATTCCAATTGGACAACTTTATCCGCAACCAATGGATTTTGCTAACCTCACAGCTCAGCTAAACGCCGGTAGGATTTTGCCTGAAGGCATCATCATCGCCACCCTGATGATCATTTTGGTCGGTGATTTGATCGTCGGTCGATCCTCATCGCGGTGGACGCCCTATGTTGCGATCGCAGGTTCCTTAACCGCCGCGGTGGCCCTCTGTTATCAGTGGGATGCCACCGAGCCCATCTCCTTTCTAGGCGGGTTTAACGGCGATAATTTAGGCGTAGTTTTTCGCGGCATTATCGCCCTCTCCGCAGCGGCAACAGTGCCCATGTCAATCCGCTATGTGGAGCAGTCGGGTACGGCCCTGGCCGAGTTCTTAGCGATTTTACTCACGGCTACTCTAGGGGGCATGTTCCTGTCGGGGGCTGACGAGTTAGTGATGATCTTTGTCTCGTTAGAGACTTTAAGTATTTCGTCTTATTTGCTCACGGGCTACATGAAGCGCGACCCGCGCTCTAACGAGGCGGCTCTGAAGTATCTGCTGATTGGGGCGGCCAGTTCTGCAATTTTTCTCTACGGGATTTCGCTGCTCTACGGCCTATCGGGGGGTGAGACTAAGCTGAGCGTGATTGCGGCTAATCTGATCACCAGCCAAAGCGAAACCTCGATTGGGCTAGTGATTGCGCTGGTGTTTGTGATCGCGGGGATCGCCTTTAAGATTGCCGCAGTTCCTTTCCACCAGTGGACCCCAGATGTCTACGAAGGGTCTCCTACCCCCGTGGTGGCGTTTTTGTCGGTGGGCTCCAAAGCAGCCGGGTTTGCGCTGGCGATCCGCCTGCTGGTGAGTGTCTTTCCGCTGGTGTCTGAGGAATGGCACTTTGTCTTTACGGCCCTGGCAATTTTGAGCATGGTGCTGGGTAATGTGGTCGCCCTGGCCCAAACCAGTATGAAACGCATGCTGGCTTACTCTTCGATTGGTCAAGCCGGTTTCATCATGATTGGCCTGATCGTGGGCACCGATGCGGGCTATGCCAGCATGATTTTTTACATGCTGGTATACCTTTTTATGAATCTGGGCGGGTTTACCTGCGTGATTTTGTTCTCTTTGAGAACGAATACGGACCAAATTAGCGAATATAGCGGCCTCTATCAAAAAGATCCACTGCTGACCCTGTGTCTGAGTCTATGTTTGCTCTCCCTCGGGGGCATACCGCCATTGGCAGGCTTTTTTGGCAAGCTCTACATCTTTTGGGCCGGTTGGCAGGCTGGGGCCTATGGCCTGGTGCTAGTGGGTCTGGTCACCAGTGTGATTTCGATTTATTACTACATCCGCGTCGTTAAAATGATGGTGGTCAAAGAGCCTCAAGAGATGTCGGAGTCGGTGATCAACTATCCCCCCGTCCAATGGAACTTGCCAGGGATGCGCCCCATCCAGGTCAGTCTGATTGTGGCGGTAGTCGCGACCTCTTTGGCGGGGGTATTATCTAATCCGCTGTTTACCCTGGCGAATAATTCGATTACTGGGACACCCTTGCTACAGCAGGCGGTGGATGTGCAGCAGGTAGATATGCCCGTTGCTTCGGTGTTAGGAGCAGGTGTCAGGGATCAGTAGACAGGAAACACAGGAACGCAGAGATGGAGGAGGAGATAGGGGAGATGGGTTAGTTAAGGGATATGGAGGAGATAGGCAAGAACCAGTAGCTTCCTCACCTTCCCCATCTTTCTCACTCCCTCTACTCTCCCCTTCACTGAGTACTGCTGCTGTATAAAAGCGCCTCTGTATTGGGTAATTTATCGCGATTTAAGCGCTGTTTTGCCAGATTACCCAGGGGCAAAATCACTCGACTGAGGGTGCGCTGATCCTCTAGCTTTTGTAAGGTAAATTCGCCGCCGAGCTGCTCCATTAGCGACTTACAAATGCCAAAGTGGAGCCCTGGGGGTTGGCTGAGGGCTGATCTTGACAGCACATCGACTGAAGCCATTTGGTTAAGCTCTGCAATCACCTGCTCGTCAATAGTGCCATTGTCGGTGATTGAAAGCTCTAACCAGCGCCGATCGATCTGACGCGCCCAAATGTCGATGCGACCCCCCGATGGGGCGCGATCGCACGCACTGGCAATCAGCTCATACAGCACAAACTCAATCTTTTGGATATCCCCCCCCACTGTCAGGTTGCTTTCGCAATGGACCTTGGTCCACAGTTGATTGGCTTGGACTGCCGGGTTAACCCGATCCATCAAACGGTTGAGCAGGGTGACCAAAGGCATCGTTTCGTAAGACTTTTGCAAGTGCCACCGCTCTTTTTCGCTGATCTGTTGGAGGGTATCCAGCAAGGCCTGTAATTGCGAAAGTAGTTGCTGGTAGCGTTGGCCACTACCCTCCCCAGATGACAGGGCATTCATCCGCTGGAGGGTGACCTCCAGCAGTCGCCCCATATCCTCAACCTGATGTTGCTTGTACCAATTCAGCTCAGCTAGCTGCTGACGCTGGGACATTAAGTGATCGACCAGCTGTAAGTGGCGACGACACCAGGCCAGCTGATTAACCAGCAAGGCCAGCATATTCATTTGCTGATCAGACCAGCGCCGGTCGCTGTGGTCTGCCAACACAATGACGCCGTTGGGCTCATGTTCGGGGGCAGTCCGCAGCGCCACCAGCAAAATCTGACAGCCGTGGGGTCCGTACAGCCACTGACGCGTTACATCTGGCAAATCTTCTAGATTGAGGGGCAGCACACCGTCGGTTTGCAGTGCCCAGTTAATAATGGCATCGGCAGCCACTAGAATGGGGCGATCGGTCCTCACAAAAAAGTTTTGCTCACGCACAATCGTATTCGCAATCTTGGCGTGGGGGTGCCCCGATGACCAGGTAATCAACGCCACCAGCGGAGCCTGCAACAGTTGACTAATATGGTGGGTGGCGGATTTTTCTAACTCTTCGGCCCGAAAAATGCGCTGGAGATTGCGCAACCCCCATTGCATGGTTTCGTGGAGCTGTTCTTGCTGGTTTGCCTGCTGCTGTAGCTGCCATTGGTGCAAGATCAGTCCAACCTGCTGACTGACAGATTTGAGCAGCTCTTTTTCGGGAGTGCTCCAGCGTCGGCTGATGCTGTCAGTGACGAGAATGATGCCCTCTGGGGCCCGCCCAGGGGAAACATTGCAGGCCATCACCGAATGGGCCCCCATTTCTAACAAGCGGGGACGCCAGGCCATCAGCTTGAGATCATCTTCTAGATTTTCGATATAGATAGGCTCGGTGCTTTTCTCTAGCTGCTGCCAGTCTAAATCGTGTAGCGGACGCCAATCAGAACGTACGTAAATGGGTTTGCCTTGCTGGCTCTGATACGCAATTTCGAACCCCCCGCGCTCTAAATCGGGCACCAGCACCAACAGATTTTCAGTGCCCACTTGCTGCAAAAGCTGGTCGGCACAATGCCCTAAAACCGTTTCCCAGTCGCTGTTGCCATGGATACTCTGGGTGATGCCCGCTGTCAGCACCTGATTAGAGTGAATTTGGGCAACGGTTTCTTCCATCTCTGAGGCGGGCATGGAAACCCCCACCAGTCGGGCAACGGCCTGCACATATTGCTTTTCCGACTCGCTCCAAATCCGGGAGCGGTTGCCTTCGACAGACAAAAAGCCCAGTAGTTCGCCATGGAATAAGATGGGAGCCGCAATCAGTGCCTGGGCCTGGAGATGGGTCATCAGGCGACCAATCAGACTGGTTTTGAGCGAGCTGGCCACCTCTCCGAGCACCACCAGTTCACCATTTAAGAGCATTTGATAAAAGCCTTTGACTTCGTCCGCTGCGATGGGTACTGGGTTAGTTTGGTGGCCCGGCTCGTGGTTGGGGCGTCGCCTCACTTGAGGCTTCAAATTGCCCAGTCGGTGCCAAAAGTGCCGCTCCTTTTTTTCAAACCAGTAAACGTTAGTGCGAGTCGGGCCTACAAACGCATGAGTCTCATTGACTACTGAGCGCAAGCGGGTTTCTAAATCTTCGGCTTGTTCGAGTTGCTCCAGGATAGCAAATAAGGGCTTGGTAGGCTGCTTAACCCGCTGTCGTTGATTTTCTAGGTCCCGTTGATAAAAGGCTTCTCCAATCGCCCCGGTGAGGGTCATCAGGGTAGCTCTTTCGAGTACCGTCGGGGATAGCCCCCAGTGGTCGACCCCAAGCACCATCACGCCGTAACACGTATCCAGATGCCGAATCGGCCAAACCGCTGCGCCCTGGACCTTAAACTTGGTTGCGATCGCACCCCATTCCCCGGCTCTGGGTTCTTCTTGTAGACTGGGCACGGTGATGGGTCGCTGCTGGACCACCACCTGCTCCATTAAATCACCAGGATGCAGAATTAGCTGCTGTCGAGAAAAATACTCTCCTGAGGCGAGATGGCATCCCTTGGTGTGGAGCTGATGCTTAAATCGATCGTAAGCCCCCACCCAAATCATTGAATAATCGTAATCGGTGCTAATGTAGCTCACCACAGCACTGACAATGCTTTCTAAGTCCTCGGCTTCCCAAATGGTTTGGAGCAGCTGACCTAGGGTTGCAAGATGCCTTTCGTAAGTCCCCGATGATTTGGGTGTCGCCATGTTAAAACGAAATCACGTGTGAAAATCAGGATCACAATTCGAGCCACTAAAACATACCTTATGCAGCTTCAAATGACTATTGGATAAAGAACTGAATGTTGTGTAATTTTAGTTCCTTACTGAAAAGTTTGACGATTGCTTTAAGTTATCGGTTTCAAGTTGCTAAACCACATCCAGTTTGAAAACTTGAGTTTTTCCTACGGGAAAAACGACAGGTCTGGATGTGGCCAAGGTTTAGTATCAGGAGTTTCTGTTGCAAGACATCTACAAAACTAGTCTGCTTCCGTTAATCTTCAAACGATTGGGGGCCGATCCCGAAACAGTCCAGGGTCAAGCCCTCAAAACCCTGGCCTGGTTAGCAACTCAGCCAGAGGCCGCCCCCTACTGGGCCCAACCTACTAGACGGTTTGCCCAGGCCTGGTTTGCCCAAGCCTGCTGTCTATCCTCGCCGCGCTTGGCTCAAACCATTGGGGGGCTGACCTTTTCAAACCCGGTTGGCCTGGCGGCTGGGTTTGATAAAGACGGGGTTGCAGTGCAAGCATGGCCAGCCCTGGGGTTCGGGTTTGCCGAGCTGGGTACAGTCACCTGCCATGCCCAATCGGGCAATCCTCAACCTCGATTGTTTAGACTGCCTGACGATCAGGCGGCCCTCAATCGGATGGGCTTTAACAACAGGGGGGCGACCCGACTAGCCGGGTGGCTACAATCTCATCTCCAAGCTCAAGGGTACCCAATTCCCCTGGGGGTCAATCTGGGTAAATCAAAAGTGACGCCATTGACGCAAGCGGCGGCGGATTATCGGCAAAGTTTTGACCTGCTTAAGGATTGGGGCAGCTATTTTGTGGTAAACGTATCTTCACCGAATACGCCCGGACTGCGATCGCTGCAATCAAAAACCCAGTTAGCCCCCATTCTCGATACCTTACAATCTGCAAACCAGGGCCAAAAACCCTTGCTGGTCAAAATTGCACCGGATCTAGCCTGGGAAGACATCGACGACATCCTGGACCTGATCGAGCAGTATCAGCTGGCGGGGGTGATCGCTACCAATACAACGATTGCCCGTACCGGCCTCAAGACCTGCATGATTTTGAAAACGGGCAATCCAATTACCCAAGAACCAGGAGGTATCAGCGGTGCCCCCGTGCGCCAGCGCTCAACCGAGGTGATTCGCCACATCTACCAGCACACCCAGGGTAAGCTCCCCATTATTGGCGTGGGTGGCATTTTTACCGCTGACGATGCCTGGGAAAAAATCACGGCTGGGGCATCGTTGGTGCAGGTCTATACCGGCTGGATCTATGAAGGGCCGTGGATGGTCAAGAAAATCTTGCAAGGGCTGCTGGAGAAACTGGATACGTTTGGGTTGGAGACGATTGGTGAGGCGGTGGGATTGGGTGAGGGAGGTAGGTGAGTGGGTGAGTGGGTGAGTAGGTGGTGAAAAACACACTCACCCGCGCAGCGTAATCACTAAGCGCCAGCGCCCCCACCCATTGCAGAATCTGGAAATCTAGTCGGGTCAGACGACTATGCTTCCCCATGCTCATCGGGTGTTTGCTGTAGCTTATCGAGGTTGGGTTTGACCCTGAGTTTGACTGCGATCGCAGTGATGTTATCGTGCCCGTTAATCTCATTGGCCAGTTCTATTAAGGCAGCAACCCCATTTTCGACACTGCTCCCCCCTCGCAGGACAGGGCTAATGTGACTCGCCTGATGATCTTCGAGCAGGTCGCGATCGCTGAGCCCATCTGAGCACAGCAGCAGCAAAGTATCTTCGTTGAATTCTAGATGGAGGATACTGGGCGCAATGTCAGCTTTGTCACGGGGGCCGAGTGCCTGGGTGAGTTGGTAAGCATCGGGCCTGGCATAGGCCGTAGCCGGGTCAATCCCCCGGTGGATTTCGCGCTGCCCCACCTCGTGATCGGTGGTCATTTGCTGCAGCCCCAGACGTCGAGTAGAGCGATAGAGACGGCTATCGCCCACGTGGGCGGCGACGGCTTGGGTGTTATTGACCAGCAGCATCACCAGGGTCGTTCCCATGCGAGCGCTACCTGAGCGAACCTCAGCCTCATTGATTTCGTAGATTTTCTGATTGGCTAGATTAATCGCCTCTCGAATCTGCTCATCACTTGGCAAATCAGCCTGCCAGTGTTGATCAAAATAGCCTTTTAAGGTCTCTACTGCGAGCCGACTGGCGACTTCGCCCCCCGCATGCCCCCCCATGCCATCACACAGGATGTAAAGACAGCGAGCATCCAAAATCTGGCTATCTAAGCCTTCTTGTTTGGCAACAGTTGACTGAATAAAGTAAGCGTCTTCGTTATGTTCACGCTGTTGCCCCACATGGGTTTGGCCCACCTCTTCTAAGCCAATCAGCTTCATGGGTAGCGCCATGGTTGGTGAGTCGCCGGACTCGCCTTCGTCTTGAATCATATCGGCGGCTTTAAACGTGTCCAAGACAGAGGTCTCGGACCCCAGCTCAGACGGGTCAAAATCACCGAGGGGGTCTCCCCCAGACTCATCAGCTTGAAGCTTATCGGCAATGGTAACCAGCTCTGTTTTTAGGGCGGTTACGGTCTCAACTTCGCCAGCTGTGACTAAACCTGCCAAGGTGACTAAGGTCTCTAGAGGGGTGCTCGTAGACTGTAAAAGCGACTGCCATAAAAGGCCCATATCTTGAAGCGTATGGGCGGTTTCATGGGGTGCTATCTCAATCCGCCGCAGGCAAAAAATGTGGTCTTCATCAATGCAGAGATTATCAAGCTTGAGCAAACTACTCTGTCCGTTAAACGGGAGCAATGTTTCCCACAGCTCAGTCATGACATAAAAGCAGTGGAGTTGCTGCAGTGGATCAAGGGCTGACGTTGCCCAGACATCAAGCAGCTGAGGCAATAGACTCCGGTCTTCGATCAGGAGAACGCTCCGGTTTGACTCTATCCAGGCATCTCTTAGCTCTGGCACAGAGGGGAAAAACCGCTCTTGAAGCAGCAGATAAGGATAGGCCTCTGCCGGGAGCATCTCGGGCAATTTAGCCTCGTCGTCATCCATTGGCAGCACTAGTGGGGCATTGGCACATTGCCCAGGGCGCTCGGGTTGGGTGTCAAGCACCGGCACCTCAGGGCTTTGTTCACTCAGATCAACATCCTTAAGCAGCTGATAGCGTTTCTCAGAATCTAAGTAGCTGCCCTGGAGTAGCCTGCCAAGAGCTTTATCATCCAAAGATACTTCAGAGACAGGCGCTTCAGAGGCGGGGGGGGGAGAAGCAGGAATTTCGGCGGTATCAGCCTGGTTAGCCTCAGCTGAGGAGTCAATCAGCAGAGCCCACAACGTTTTGAGCGAGGTGCCGCACTGCTGACAAAATTTATGATTGCTGGGGTTTTCAAACTGACACTGAGAACAAACGACCATATCTTACGATTAATGCCATCCGGGAACTGAAAGTTTGCAGCGGTGTTACCACCTAACACTGAGAACAAATATGCGATCGCAATATTAGGGAAACCCGAAAGCGCATTTTAATAAATGTTGATGCAGGCAGTGTTCCCAATCACGCTTGTAAAATCATCTTGGCGACTTATTTGTCAGAATTCAGACATATACGGATAGTCTTGACAAAGACTTTAAGTCTCAAGCGCGATACTTTGCAGATATCTTCTGGTGAGATGCCCCTATCTCAAGTCTTTATTAAACCCCAAATCCTCACTAAACCCTAATCATAAGTCGTTTTACATCCTCGCTATCTAGCATAGCGGGTCTTTTTATTTGATGAAGTCTAAGACAATACCTACAGGTGAAAGGCGAAGGGCGCCAGCGTCAGCCATGCCCGCAGGGCTATAAGGTGAAAGGCAGGGAAAGCCAGGGAAATAAGTAAGGGTGATGTGGCTGTAAAGCCCTCCGGGATTGAATGCCACAAATCGATCGAATCATGTCATCGGCAAACCCATCCCATCGCCTTAGAATCGTGCCTTGCCGGGGATTTTAGAGTCAGGTGCATTTAATCAGCCTCAGTAACTGTCGCTGTTCTACCTGCGACAGATATCGCCATTGCCCTGGGGCTAACCCCTCTAGCCGCAGATGGGCAATGCCCACTCGCACGAGCCGCAGGGTGGGAAAGCCAACCGCGGCGGTCATCCGCCTCACCTGACGGTTTTTGCCTTCGGTCAAGGTGATCTCGAGCCAGGCTGTGGGCACTTGCTTGCGATAGCGAATCGGGGGATTGCGGGGCGGCAGCGACGGCGATTTAGGCAGAGGGGTGACCGTGGCAGGACGGGTGTGATATCCACGAATCATCACACCCTGACGCAGTTTTTCGAGGCTATCTGGGTCAGGGATGCGCTCCACCTGGACCCAGTAGGTGCGAGGATGACCAAACTGAGGCTGGGTGAGCCGATGCTGAACCTGGGTGTGGTCACTGAGCAGCATCAATCCTTCGCTATCTCGGTCCAGGCGACCCACCGGGTACACATTAGTGACGGGGATAAAGTCTTTAAGGGTGGCGCGACCTTGTTCATCGGTGAACTGGCTTAAGACATCATAGGGTTTGTAGAAAATCAGATAGCGATAGGTCACAGCGATTCTTGAAGGTCTATTGAGAAATTGTCCATTCCACAAACAGGCTCGATATCCTTAAGGGAACTCTCAACACTTTTTTACCGAAACCTATGGACAAGGCACAAAAATATCGGTTTGTTTGCACCCTTACCTTCGGGGATATCTACGGCCAAATTATTGTCTGGCTAATTGTTTTATTCGTCAGCTTAGCGGCAGCCCTGGCGTTGATGGGAGCCAGCCGCCCTATCTATGCTCTGGCAACGGTAGGGTTGATTTTGGTTCTGTCCTTACCTTTTTTGCTCTTTGCATTTGTCACCACCTTAATCAACCACATTGAGTTTTCAGAGGTGGATGCTGCCAATGAGCGCACAGCAGGCGTTAATGCCCCAGGGATGCAAGCATCTGTGCCTATATCGAGCCAGGGAGCAGCCTAGGGCTCGACTAAATGGGACAAGCTTTAATCGGGTAGATTTTAACTAACAGCCGTGAGAATTGTTTGGATCCTTACGGCTATTTTGCTGGATTCTGATCGCGGTTGAAGTCCTACGGGGCGGCTGGGGCGTCCGGTACGCTGGGCAAAGGCTCGCCAGCGGGAGCGGGTAAAGCCTCGAGGCTAGGGTCTGTCTGGGCATCAGTGGGGGGCTCTGTTGGTGCAGCGGGGGCCTCCGTTGCCTCACCTTGGGCAATCAGTTGTTGAATGCGATCCTTGAACTGCACAGGGGCCATGGTCAACGCCATGTCAAACAAGGGCTTGGCTTCGGCTTCTTTGCCCGTCTCGCGAAGCACCAGGGCTTTGGCCAGGGTCGGACGAAAGTCTGGGGTGGCTTGCTGAAGGGTTTCGACATCTTTGATGGCAGTGTCGTAGGTTGCGATCGCATCCTCAAACTTACCTTGATCCGCATAGACTTGACCCAGCAAAAGCTTCACCGATATCACATCAATGCTCCCCGGTTGAATCTCATTAGCTTGCTCTGCCGTCCTAAGCGTATCTTGCAGCAACCCGACCGCCGCTTGCGGGCGTTGCTGATCGATTAACAGCGCCACCAGCCCTTGCAGCGCCTCCATATTGCCAGGGGTTTGGGTCAAGACGCTGCGATACACTTGAGCGGCCTCCTCCAGCTCTCCTAGTTGCTGCTTTGTCTGACCTAGCAGCACCGCATAGCTAGGCACATTAGGGTTGAGCTCGGCTAGCTTTTCTAGAGGCTCGACCACCCCTTGCAAATCCCGTAGCGCAATCCGGGCCTCTACCAGTCCTAAAAGCGCTGTTTGATTGTTGGGCTCCCGCTGTAGCACCAACTCATAGCCATTTGCCCGGCCTTCCAGCTCAGCGCGCTGATCGGCTGTCCCTGGGGCTGAAGAAGCATTTGGATCGTTTTCATAACCCCCACCATGTCTAACTGGGCCGCTGAGCAACGGCAAAAAGGAAATCGCCACCAAAGCGACTACAGCTATTAGCAAGATGCCACCTATGAGCCAACGGTTACGTTTGACAGCCACGATGTGCCTTCTCAAAAATCAACTTGCCCATCTTAAACCCTAATGCACCTTCCCCGACGGCATAACGCTAAACCCTAACCCATCTAAACTTGCCGTTTGTCCACAGGCAAAATTCGGCTATCTAAACTAGCATGTGGTTTACCCAGCGAGTTTTTTCGATTGATGACTCTGAGTTATAACAAGGCTATAGAGATGAACAGTCATTAGATAGATCGCGATAAAATCTTAGAAAGCTTGAGTTATCGACATATCGGCACGGCTGAGTTCCCTGAGCAGAATGTCCTTATGAACAGAAAAACCTGAAAAGATTCGGGTTCAGCCCTAGAACACTGGAATATGATTAGAGATTTGTGGGAAGGTTGAGATTGTCCTTGACAGCCCCAGATTACGTCAATACGTCCTAGAGGCTTATTGTTAATAAGTTAAAAAAAAATTCATGATTTTTTCGAATTCAAAACCATTGAATTCCCATCAGGCAGGTTTTCCGTTGAGGAGGTTTGAAAGATAGATGAGTTCCGAAGCTAGTCGCCCCCCCGAGTCTACGGAGTCGACGCCCACCCCAGCATCCAATGCATCGGCGGATACCCCTAACACTGATGCCGATCGCCCAACCTTAATGGGACCTCCAAAGCGACCTGAGAAACCACCTGAGCCCATTCCCCCCGTTGCCACTCCCCCGAAAGATGATCCCCGCCCAGCCAAGACTGCCCCTGAGATAGTTGCTATTAACCCAGCGGTTGCGAGTGAGCCCGTTGCCACCGACGAGCCAGAGGCGAGTGAAGACGTCGAAGCTGATAATAGACCTCGTCAGCATCCCATCTCTCCCCCTAGCGAACCGATGCAATATCGCGCTATCGGGCTGTTAAGGGGCCGCTATTGCCCCTCCGAAGAAAACTTTAATCGGGGACACATCCTCACCCAGGACAACACCCAGGTTTCGTCTGTGTTACTGGGTCGGGTGACCAGTCTGGTCAAAAAACATCTTGAGATCGAAAGCAATCATCTCTGGGTTGTCTATCCTCGCACGATTGCGGATGAAGACAATGCGTTGAGCGTCCAGATTGTCGGCGTTTGGGAACCTGAAACGTTGGGTGTCGAAGGCGAGGACGCTGAGGCCGAGCAAGCTGAGAGCAAAGACACTGAGGCCGAAACTGAGGCTAAGCAAGCCGAGGCTGAAGCGTCTGATGAGGCAACAATGGCAGCCCCGTCAGAGGCTACCGGGGCTACCGAGGCTACCGAGGCTAGCAATGTTGACGAAGCTGAAAAAACTGATGAGCTGATTGAATCTGATCAGCCTGAATCTGCTGCCGTCTCAGAGACAAAACCCGACACGAAACCCGAGGTCCCCCCGATCCCGTCCGACGAACTCCAATCTGACTATTTCTCAATTCGTGGAGAGATCGTTAAATACGTCGAAGATAGGGCTGAAATCCACATTAACGTCTTACAGAAGCTGAGATCTAACTCGAAGCAACGCCCATTCCGGTTGGTCCTGAGTGGACACCTGGAGGGCAAGACCATTGGATATTTCTGGGATCTCAACGTGGAGCGGCAGGCCCAGCATCTGGTCTTGACTGAAGGGACCCAAATCGCGGCAGTCCCCCCCAAGAAAAAGAAAAAGGGCGGTCGTCGGGGTGGCCCAGGCGGCAAGCGCTTTTCGAAGGGAGGCCCCAGGAGCGGCGGACCCAGAAGCGGTGGCCAGCGAAATGCTAGCGATCGAGGCGACAAAGCCCCCCCGAGTCGCCCGACCCGCTCGGCTGCCTCTGAAGTCGCTAATGCTGATTAAAGCTAGTCGCCTGTCAGACTAGCCCATCTCCCCACTTTGTGCCCCAAAGGTGTCCTGGGGCACGAAAATGCGATCGCGCGGCAAAGGAGCCACCGGGGTAGTGAGTTCAAACTGGCCGGCCTCAATCCATGATTTCAAAGTAGTGGCCGCTTGCCGCGCGAGGTACAGGCTAGCAAGGGGAGCCGTTCTGACCGATGTCCGGTTGATCGAAATGCGCCCTGATTTGAGCTGACGATAGCTGACTAAGCCAAAGGTGGGACGCACCCGTCGAGGGATAGAAAAATCAACCACAGGGGCGACGATGTCGTCATCGCTGACGGCACAATGCTGCAAAATGGTCTCGTTTAGAATCGGAATCGGCACCCCCACCCCCAGCATCATCGACGGGCCATAGCCCTTGAAATAGCACCCCCTCACCCACTGAGCCTGCATCTGCTTGGCATCCCCAATCAGTGCAATGGTGGCAGCGGGCCCAATCGGCGTCCGGTTGGGCAATCGCTTTTGCAGCGGAAAGTGCTGGGTCCCTTCCCAGGCGATATAGCCCACACCGCCCCCTAAAAAGATGCGAGAGCCAATGCCAATGGCCTGTAAATCGGGGTCGTTGAGCAAGGGGGCCAGGGCCCCAGGGCTGGCGTAAACAGCGTTGCCTAAAAACGGCTGCAGAGGTCCCAAATAGGTATAGAGAGGGCGGTCACCGCTGTTAACCCCGACAATAAAATTTTGGTAGAGATTGCGTGGGTTAAACAGATAAAACTGGTTGATACTGTCCTTGGTGATAGAGGTTGCTAACGTTGCTCTCGGGTAGCAATCGGTCATCTGCCCAACAGCCTTGAGGGGGACTGCTTTGCCCGCCACCAGGTCAGCAATGACGTGACCGCCGCCCCGGTAAGGTTCTTCTGACTCAAAGCCCTCCCGGCTGGTTTCGGCCATCTGACCCGCGCCAACATACAAATCTACGGCACCAAACCCCGCATAGGCCAACACATTATCCAGTCGACACTCTCGAATCTTGATAGGGGGATCGGTGTGGCCCAGATTCAAAATCGCGCCTGATGACTCCATCGGCTCAAAGGTACCAGTGGTGACTACATCTACTGCTTGAGCAGCAGCGCTGACCCCCATTTCGGCAATGCGACTTTTAGCCTCCTCAATTGTCCAAACGGTTGCCTGCTGCTTGCGAATTTTGGCATTGATGTCAGCAATTTTTCGCATAGCAAGGGTTGAGGTGGGGCGGTGAGGCGGTGGGGAGGGTGGGGGAGATGGGGTAGTAGGGGGGAGGGAGGGAGGAGAAAATATCTATTTCAGCTTCCAGACTAAAAATCCACCTAATAGTAGGGTTGGCAACAGAACAAGGCCTAGACTTACTGTTGGCGTGGCTGGAATATGAGCAAAGGGAGCCAGTGCTTTGATCGCAATGCTAATGAGTGCAGATAGGAGCAGCACCTTTCCTAAAAAAATCATCGTATCCATTGGCGACCTCACCACTTCTGATGACATTGAGCGAGCCCAGGCTAGGACCGTCGAATATTTAGACAGCACCACTCCTGACGACGCCACAGGGTTGCCACCACCCAACCGTTTTGCTCAAGGGTTTCGGCCACCAGCTTAGATTGCTCTAGCAAAATGCCGCTGAGAATGCCCCAGGTAGTGGGTTTGGCGATGTCGTTAAGGTGGGGGATTAAATCAATAATGACCTCTGCCAAAATGTTGCAAACAATGCCATCAACGGGATTGTCTAAGGTCTCAATCAGTGTTTGCAGGCTGCCCTCACGCACCGATAGCCGCTGTGCGTCAATGCCATTGAGGGCTTGATTCGCAGCGGTGGCACTGGTTGCTAAGGGGTCAATATCCACCGCATAGGCCTGCTTGGCTCCAAGCAAGAGCGCCCCGATGGACAAAATACCCGAGCCGCAGCCAATATCGGCAATGGTTAGACCGTTTGGTTCACCATCACTCTGTGTCCCTAACCGCATTTCTAAGGATTCTAAACAGAGCTGGGTGGTGGCGTGGGCCCCAGTGCCAAAGGCGCTGCCTGGGTCAAGCTGCAGGACTAAACGAGTCGTCCCTTCTGGCACCGGGATCCAGGCTGGGTTGATCAAAAAGCGATCGCCAATTTCCTGGGGATGCCAGTGGGTTTTCCAGCTTTTTGACCAGTCTTCTTCTTCTATCAGTCGCCACTCGACCAGGGGCTCTGCCATGTTGCCCACACAGAGGGCGTCTTGCTTGAGGGTCAGGGCTAAAGCGGCCAGATCGAGATGCTCAAAATTGGACTGGGGGAAATAGGCTTTGACCACCCGGTGTTTGCCGTGCTGCTGACTAGAGGTGCCCCGACCATCCAACGTTTCAAATCGCCAAAAGACACTGTCTTCTAAGGCCGGGTTGCAGGTTATCTGAATTTCCCACCAGCTATTTGCCAAAATTGCAGACCTCTCGGAAACGTATTTGAGCCCTCACCGCCATCAAAGTGCAACTGTGTAGGCTTCTCGAATCCCGGGTACTTTAGTGATTTCGGCCAAAATCCCTTCGGGTAGCGGATCGTCAATGCTCAAGACCATCACGGCATCTCCCCGGACAATTTTACGGCCCACCTGCATACTGGCGATATTGACGTTAAAGCTGCCCAGCAGCGAACCGATTTTGCCGATGATGCCAGGCATATCTCGGTGCAGGGTAAACAGCATATATTTTGTGGGCGGCACGTTGATCGGAAACTGGTTGAGGTCGATGATCCGGACTTCGTCGCCCCCCAACAGCACCCCCGTCACGGAATGCTCTCCCAGAGACCCTTTGGCTGAGAGGTGCAGAGAGCCTGTGTAGTCTTTGATGGAGGTATCGCGGGTTTCGATCACATGGATGCCGCGCTCTTTGGCCTCAATGGAGGCATTCACATAGTTGACGCGCTCTTGCAAGGCGTTGGAGAGTAACCCCTTGAGGGCGGCGATCACAATCGGTTTGCCGTCGTTTTCTGCGAGATCTCCCTGGAGGCGAATCTGGAACTGCTCGATCCGCCCACCGGCTAGCTGACCCACCAGGTTGCCCAGGGTTTCGGCTAGCTGCAAGTAAGGTCGCAGCTTTTCTAAAATATCAGGGCGCAGTCCGGGGATATTCACCGCAGAGCGAGCCGGTAACCCCAATAGCACATCGCGAATTTGCTCGGCCACGTCAATGGCGACGTTCACCTGGGCTTCTTCAGTCGAGGCCCCGAGGTGGGGGGTGAGCACAATGGCGTTACCCAGATCGCGCAGAGGAGAGTCTCCGAGGGGCTCGGATTCGTAAACATCGAGGGCAGCGCCAGCGATTTGGCCATCGCGAATGGCTTCATACAGGGCGTTTTCGTCAATGATGCCGCCGCGGGCGCAGTTAATAATGCGGGCAGTGGGCTTCATCTTAGCCAGGGCATCGGCATTGATCAGATGGGCCGTATCGGGGGTTTTGGGAATATGCAGTGTGATGTAGTCTGACTCTTGAAAAAGTAAATCGAGATCCACCAGCCGACAGCCAATTTCCTCGGCCCGTTCAGTCGAAATAAAAGGGTCATAGGCCAGGAGCTTCATGCCCATGGACCTGGCAACGGCGGCCACATGGGAGCCAATTTTGCCCAGGCCGACCACGCCCAGGGTTTTTTTATAGACTTCAACCCCGGTAAATTTTTTGCGATTCCACTCTTTGGCTTTGACTGATTGATCGGCCACGGGGATCAACCGCGATATCGACAGCATCATCGCCAGGGCATGCTCAGCAGCGGCAATCGTGTTGCCCTCTGGAGAATTAACCACAACAATCCCGCGCCGCGTCGCAGCGGGGACATCCACGTTATCGACCCCCACCCCAGCTCGACCGATAATTTTGATGCTTTTGCCGGCTTCGAGCACCGCTGCGGTGACCTTGGTACCCGAGCGGATCATCAGGGCGTCATAATCGGCAATGATTTTGACAAGTTCTTCGGGGGATAGGCCCGTTTTGACATCGACCTGGGCTACCTGGGAGAGGATATCTAATCCGGCTTGGTCGATAGGGTCGGAGACAAGTACCTTCGGCATGGGTCAGCTACGTTTTTTCACAGGGTGATATTTTACTGCAAAGCTGGACCGCTAAAACCTTAGCCTCACCCCTGAAGGTTAGGAGCAGATGATGGCTCCAGCCCTCCAAATTATCGCCGCTGCCGAGAATTCTAGACCTTAGGAAAGGGTTAAGTTTGGGATGGCAAGGCCTCGTCCCAGGTTTCGACCCAACAAAACAGCTCTGCGATCACGGTGTTGGACATCAAAAATCCTTCTGGATCGTTTAGCCACAGGCGATCGCAACTCAAACCCACCCAGTCTTTGTCTATATAGTTTGCCAGGGCATGGTGTAAAGGTGCTGACATATCCTGGCCAAAATAGGTCTGTAGGGGCGCGATCGCAACCCCCTCAGCCAGCCGCAGGCCTACCATCAGGCCATCGAGCAACCGTTCCAGGGGGGGCGTCGGTTCACAGTCGAGGTGCCCATCCGTGGCTAGATATCCCTCAAGCCAGTCGGCATACTGACGCTGGGTGCGAGGTCGGCCAAAGCGCTGGTGGTGGGTATAGCTAGTTGCCCCCATGCCAAACCCGTAGTAAGGCTGATTGTGCCAGTAGGTGAGGTTGTGCTGGCAGCGGTGGCCGGGTTGGGCATAGTTAGAGATTTCGTAATGGACGTAGCCTGCCTCGGTGAGGGTTTGCTGGGCCAGACGATACATCGCTACGGTGGTGGCCTCCGGTGGCAGGGGCCGATCGCCGGGGGCATATTGTTTGCCAAAGGGTGTTTGGGGTTCGAGGGTGAGGTCATAGACCGAGAGGTGATCGGGGTGAAGTGCGATCGCGCTTGCCAGTGACTGTGCCCACTGGGCCAGGGTTTGATGGGGCAACCCTGAGATCAGATCTAAGCTCCAGCTGGGGATACCAACCTGGTACAAATCCGCCACTGCCCGATGGACATCGGCCACCCGGTGAAACCGCCCGCACCTGTCTAGCAGCTCATCTTGAAAAGCCTGTACCCCCAGACTGACGCGGGTAATCCCTAAATCTCGGTAGCCTTGCAAATGGTCTTGATCAAAGGTGCCTGGGTCCATTTCCATTGAGATTTCTGCGTCAGCGGCGATGCCAAACCGCTGATGCAGCGCCGCTAAGATTTGCCCCAATTGCAGCACCGATAGCAGCGACGGCGTCCCCCCGCCAAAAAACACCGTCTTGAGCGGCCCTCCCAGGACTGGCGTCCCGGCAATTTCGGCACAGAGCCGCTCGACATATTGGGCCATGGTGCCAGAGGTTTCCCCCCGCAGCTGATTGCCCACCACTGAAATCGGGAAATCACAATAGAAGCAGCGCCGCCGACAAAAGGGAATATGCACATAGGCAGACAGCGATTTGATAGGGGGCATTTAGATTTTGGAATTAACTTTTGCGATCGCGACGTAGGGATTGGGTCAATCAACAATATCTGGAGCTGCGACTATATTAGCTATAATCGATAAACCATAATATCTTCGGGCATTTAAGGGGATTCTGTTGAAGCGGTGATGGGTATGGCGTTATGGCTGAGCTAGCCCCTTGACAAAACCCTTTACAAATATTGCGAGAGGCTTTGCAAAGCTTCGCTAAGCATGGTTATCTAAAGGATACTGAAAGCCTGATTATTCCTAAATTTGAGACCAACTGCCAGAGGCAGTAAAGTCCTATGCTTGATGCACTCATTGTAATTTCATTCATCTTGGCTGGTGCGGGCATTGGCTTTTATGGTGTTGACCTGCTGCCCGCCGATGCTCTCAAGCAGGTCAATAACCTGGAGGGCCTGGGTTCTGTGACCGCTGTTTTTGGTGCCCTGATTGGCACCGGTTTGGGGCTGGTGGTGCAAACCAGCTATCGTCGGCTAGAGCGCCAGATCAAAGTCATGCCCCCCGATCGCATCTTGACCCGCGCCGTCGGTTTGGTGATTGGCCTCTTGATTGCCAACCTGATGCTTGCTCCGCTGTTTTTACTGCCGATTCCCCCTGAGTTTGGCTTTATCAAACCCCTGACTGCGGTGATGGGCAGCATTTTGTTTGCCGTCTCAGGCATGAATTTGGCCGATACCCATGGCCGAGCCCTGTTACGACTCATTAACCCTAACAGCTACGAATCTATGCTGCTGGCCGAGGGCACCCTTAAGCCCTCTACCACCAAGGTCTTAGACACCAGCTGCATCATTGACGGGCGGATCGAAGAACTCCTGGTGACAGGTTTTTTAGAAGGGCAAATTTTAATCCCTCAGTTTGTGCTCCAGGAGCTTCAAAGCGTGGCCGATGCCGCCAACGATCAAAAACGTGCTCGAGGTCGTCGGGGGCTCGATATTCTCAACCGCATGCGCGAAAAGTACGCCGAGCGGATTGTGATTGACCCCGCCGACTACGAAGATATCGCCACGGTGGATGCCAAGCTGGTCAAGCTGGCCCAAGAACTCAATGCCAACCTGCTTACCAACGATTACAACCTGAATAAAGTGGCCAGTGTGCAGAAGGTTACGGTCTTAAACATCAACGATCTGGCCCAGGCGATTCGACCTGCATATTTGCCTGGGGACGGCATCGGTATCAAAATCCTCAAAGAAGGGAAAGAAGCGTCCCAGGGGGTGGGCTACCTCAATGACGGCACCATGGTAGTGGTCGAAGAGGGCCGTGCTTATATTGGCGAAGAACTTGATGTGGTAGTCACCGGTGCTTTGCAAACCTCAGCGGGGCGCATGATCTTCGCTAAACCCAGCAGTTCGACAGCAGTGAGCAGTTAGGGCATGGTCTTAATCTGAAGGGTTAACCTGAAGACATGCAGTTTGCTTTTACGAGTCGCTATGGCTGAAAAAAATTATTCGTGGAAAGGCAGTTGGAACGCGGGTAAGGCGTTGTTGATTTTATCCGGTGTGCTCACCCTGGTGCTGTTTGCCTCTGCGTTTATTCATTAAGTGCCTCAAAAGGGGGAGTCTGCCCCTTAGAGCAAACTGAGCTGATCTACCTCTGAGGGCGGCTTTTGTTTTCGCTTGCGCCGTTTGGGTGGGATGACATTGACATGGGCAACAAACCAGGTGCGCAGCGCTTTGGCCTGGGCCAGGTCCAACCGGTCGAGCGCGAGGGCAGCTGGGAATAACCGCTCAATGGGCGGCTGTACCCAGGCAATTTCGCTAGGGTAACGATCGGCCCCAAAGGGGGTGAGGTCAGCGGGCATTTGCCCCAAATAGGGCACAACATTTTGGGTCTGTAAGAATCTTTCGCGCTGCTGCTCTAGCTGCTGAACCCGCCGCTGGCGAGCTTTGCGATAGTCCAAAATGGGCTGGGGATAGCCCTTGGTTGGCGGGGGGGTGCCCAGTTCTTGGGGGGATAGGTGGGCCAGCTCTGGCACCCAGCGCTTAATAAAATCACCGTCGGGGTCGCAGCGATCGATGGCTGCCTGGCCTGGGTTATAGATCCGAGTCCAGGTTTTGTCGATGCAGTGAGTAACCCCAGCTTGCATGGCCCACTGATAGTGATCAATGGGGCAGTCGCCGTCGATTAAATGGCGCATAAAGTGCAATGCCCCATAGCGCCAGTCCATGCCCAGCAGATTGCTCAAAAAGCTGGCATAAATGGCGCGACTGCGAAAGTTGAGGGCCAGATAGCCCCCGGTTGCCTGCAAACATCGAGCGGCGGCATCGATAATGGGGAAGCCCGTTTCGCCGACTTGCCAGGCCCGGTAGAGATCATCGTCAAAGTCCCAGCCGTCGGCGTCAAAAATTGCGTAAAGCGATCGCAACTCCAACTGTGGCAGATAACGAAACCGCTGGGTAAAGCCGTTGCCCCACCGCAGCCGCGAGACCAGCTGTTGATAGCTACGGCGGATGCGGCGATCGCCCCGATCGCTAGCCTGCCAGACGGTTTGCACACACTCGCGCACCGACATGGCCCCAAATTTAATGTGGGGACTTAGCCCTGTAGTGATCTCAGCACCCGGATAAGACAGCTGCCAATAGTAGCGATCGGCCTTTTCGTCGAGAAAGGTCTGCAACCGTCGGCGCGCCTCAGCGGTGCCCCCCGGTGGGATCGGCTTGCCATCGCTGAGGTGCCCCAGTTTCGTCAGGTCTGGCGGGGCCTCACTGGGCACCGCGTCGGGGACTGCCACCGCCGCTGGCGTCGGCACGGGGGCTGTCCTCATTTCCTGATACCACCAGCGGCGATACTCGGGATAGGGCACCAGGTCAGAACGGCTAGCGGCGGGCTCAAACCAGCGAATTTTCATCCCTCGCTCGGCCAAAACCTGGTTGAGTCGGGCGTCGCGAACGCGGCCATAGATGCGCTCACAGTCGGTGTAGCTGTAAATGCCCTCGGCCTGAGTTTCCCGCACTAGCTGGGGGAGGATGTCTACGGGGTCACCAAAGCGCAGGATGAGGCGACCACCGCGCGATCGCAAATCCCCATCCAGCGATCGCAAACAGTCTAATAAAAACGCCACCCGAGCAGACCCAGTTTCAGGGTGATGCAGCAGTGAGCGATCAAACACAAAAACAGGGATCACCGCACCGCGTCGTGCCGCCCGATACAGCGGCTCGTGATCGCAGATTCTTAAATCTCGTCTAAACCAAACAACGGTGCGATTCATGATGCTGGTCTAGTGGCAACGCGGGCTCTTTTATTCATCTTAAGGAGATTTTCTTAAACAGGAAATAGTAGCTTTTTACCCTCGCCACCCCACCACCCCACTTCCCCACAAAAATCTCAACCATGACTTGATCTAAATTTAGTTCATATGTACTATTTATGTACTATTCTTGTTAAGTAGTCAGTGAGGCCACCGGCTTAAGAGCTTTTTTTAGCGCTCTAGGGTTAGGGATCTGTTCGGTAGCTTTTTCTGACCGCCTTCTATCGGAGAGGTCTTGTCATGGCACGTCTATCGCAACGTTTAAATCAACCCGGTCAGCAACTTCATAGACAAGCAGCCGCTTCTCGACTCTCTGCAACGGCGACGGTTCCGAAGCAAAAGCTGCCTAAACAAGCTGTAACCCAACAGACCGGGCCCAAGCAAAACTTCCGAAAGCGTGTCCGACCTCGCCGCTCCCGTCGGGGCGGAAAAGCTCTAATCGCAGGCGGGTCAATGGCTTTTTTGGCTGCGCTCACGGTGGTGCCTGCTAAGCTCAAGCCCTCGGCAACTGAGGTTGCCCCTCAGCCCATTTGTCAAGAAGTCGTCAGATCCGAATCCCGACTTTCGCGCGAGCAGCTGTCGCGACTGCTTTCAATTCCTGAAGCGTCTTCTAAAGAGGCCATCCATCGAATTGTCGATACGCCTTACTGCATTCTCAAGTCAGCTGATGCAATACGCCATGAGGCCTATCCCCTGGAGTTTGACCCCAATACTTGGCTGGTTTTGGTCTATGAGGATGGAGCCTACAGCAGTTACGATTTTGTGTTTAAGTGAGCTGGGTGAGCACTAGATTTAATGCTCAAATACTGGAATACAAAATGCAGCGAAAGCACGGCATTTCAAGTTAAAACCACAAAATCGGCCGAGCATGACATTGAGGTTATCTCTAATTATGTAGAAATCATGCAGAGGTTGCCTGTACATGCTGCTGTAGCAGTGCAGTGATCTGATCAGCCGGCAGCGGTTTATAAAGAAAGTAGCCCTGACCGTACTCACACGCTAAGCCACGTAGCTGTTGTAATTGATTGTGGGTCTCGATGCCCTCGGCAATGATTTGCATATTCATCGTGCGGGCGATGTTAATAATCAACGGAATGATGCCCAAACTTGCCGGGGTGTCGTTGATTGATTGAACAAAGGAGCGATCGACTTTGAGATAGTTGACTGGCAGCGTGTGCAGATAGCTCAAGGATGAGTAGCCCGTGCCAAAATCGTCAATGCTGAGTTCGATGGCGTGCTGACGCAGGGCGTGGAGGGTCTGATCAACGTCGGTGCGGTTTTCGATAATGGCGCTCTCAGTGAGTTCGAGGCGCAGGTTCTGGGGCTGGATGCCAGTATTGGCAATGGTTGCACAAACGGTTTCGACCAGTTCGGGCTGTCGTAGTTGCTTGGCCGAAAGATTGACGCTGATGGTAAAGTCCGGGGCGACCAACCCTAGCTGTTGCCACTCGGCAAGCTGGGCGCAGGCTTGCTTGAGGACCTGCTTGCCAATTTCGTTAATCAGGCCCGTTTCTTCTGAAAAGGGAATAAAGTCATCGGGGGGAATATACTCTCCAGTGGGGTGCCGCCAGCGAACCAGGGCTTCTAAGCCAATAATATGGTGATGTTGTAAGTGGACGATCGGCTGGTAGTGGACGCTAAATTCTTGTCTGTCTAGGGCGACACGCAGGGCGGTGTCTAGATGCAGTAGTTGCACCGCTCGGTTATGCATAGCTGACTCAAACCACCGATATTGCCCTTTGCCTGAGGCTTTGGCACGATACATGGCGGTGTCGGCATCCCGCAGCAGGTATTCTGCGTCTTTGTAAGTGGGGCTGCCCCAGACTAGCCCGATGCTGGCGTTGATATAGATATTGCGATCGCAAATGTGAAAGGGCGCAGACAAGCTACCTAAAATCGACTCTGCAATCTCAGTGACGAAGGCATCATCGGCCAGGTCAGTCAATAAAAGGGCAAACTCATCTCCCCCAAAGCGGGCGAGCCAGGCTATTGGGGGCCCATAGTGTTGTTGAATTTGGCGGAGACGATTAGCCACCTCAATCAACAGCTGATCGCCTTTGGAATGCCCGAGCGAATCGTTGATCATCTTAAAGCGATCGCAATCCAGGAAGAGGATGGCAAACTGATAGCTCAGAGCCTCTTGAGCCCGCTTTAAGGCACTACTGATTTGTTCAGAAAAAGAGAGTCGATTGGGGAGACCCGTCAGCTGATCTTGGAGTGCCATTTCCATCAGTTGGGCATGGGCAATCTCTAACTGACTGGTGCGCTCCTGGACTCGGCTTTCTAAATCAACCGTGAGCTGACGCAGGTCTTGTTGAGCGGTTTTGAGGGCCAACTGATGTTTGACCCGAGCCAGTACCTCTTCAAACTGAAAGGGTTTAGTAATGTAGTCAGTGGCACCACATTGAAAAGCCTTGACTTTATCAAAGGATGCATTTAAGGCACTGAGGACGATCACCGGCAAATCAGCGGTGTAAGGATCAGCCTTGAGTCGGGCACACACCTCATAACCATTGAGGTGTGGCATCATAATATCTAGCAAAATCAAATCCGGCGGATGGTCATGTACCGATTTGATTGCCATGGCCCCATCCATTGCTTGACGGACGTCGTATCCCATATTTGTCAGTAGCCGGGACAGCAATCGTACATTGATCGGGTTGTCATCAACAACTAAGATGCTCCCTTCCCCTGGTTCCTGACCAATTGTTGTCATAAAACGGCGTCGGCAACAGGCTGTTACTTATCACATTACGCTAAGGTTAGCATCTCAATTGTGGGCGCTTATCGACTCCACAAAAAACAGAACATCTCGCTCAGGAAATAGAACACGTAAGCATTTTTGACCCCTGGCAAGAGCAGCCCGACTGACTTTATGCTTCTACAAAAGTCAGAAGTCCTTCACAGGCATCAAGCAGTAGATCAATGACATAGTTAAAACCTTCAGGACCACCATAGTAAGGGTCGGGGACTTCTTTATCAGCATGCTGAGTACAAAAGTCGCACATCAGCCTGACCTTATGCTCATACTGGCCGGTGGTATCTAGGCTGAGAATGTCGCGATAGTTGCTATGGTCCATCGCCAAAATCCAATCAAATTGCTCGAAGTCTTTGGGGCTAAACTGTCGGGCCTGTCCAACCAGTTGAATCCCTCGCTGTTTTGCAGCCGCGGTCATTCTACGGTCGGGGGCGCTGCCGATGTGATAACTCGAGGTACCGGCAGAGTCGCAGGTGATATCGGTGACTGAGTTTTGCTCAATCAGGTGATTCATAATGTTCTCTGCCGAAGGCGAGCGACAAATATTGCCCAGGCAGACGAAGAGTAATCGAGTCGTCATGGATAATCGGCGTAATGGCGAAAATTTCAACCCTAACAATTTTGGATTTTAGATTGCCGATTTTGGAGGGAGTAACGTACCCAAAATCTAAAATCTAAAATCCAAAATAGGAGCACTCAGATACTAAAACGCTAGTCTGACCGTATTAAGCGCCAGATTAGAGTCCAGGCAGATTTAACCCGCCAGTCAGCTCTTCCATCCGCTCGCGCATGGTATCGGTTGATTTGGCGTAGGCATCTCGCATGGCGGTGGTGACCAAATCTGAGAGCACGTCTGCCCCTTCATTGAGAGCTTCAGGGGCAATGGTGACCCCCCGCGGCTCTTGATTGCCACTTAGAGTCACCTTAACCAGGCCACCCCCAGCTTGGCCTTCAATTTCCATTTGCTCCAGTTCTTCCTGCAGCTTTTTAGCCCCTTCCTGGACCTGCTGAGCTTTTTTAAAGGCCTCAGTCAGCTCTTTCATTTTGCCGAGGCCAAAACCAAATCCTTGCCCTTTGGTCATAGTTTTAGAGATTTAGAATAGTACGTAATTAACTGTCAAACTATACGACTCTGTGCTGAGAAATGCAATCGCGAGGTGGGGGGTGAAGGGGTGAGTGCGCTGCGCTGGTGAATGTGTGTGGTTTTCACCCTCTTCCCCCCCACCTCGCCTAACCAAAATTTTAAGCTTGACGCAGCCCTAAGCCTGCTGAAAATCGCCCAAAATCTTAACCTCTGGCTTTAGATGGAGCGACCACTTGACCTCTATCGTCTGCTGCACATGGCGGATCAAATTAAAAATGTCTGTAGCTTTGGCACCTCCGCAGTTCAGAATGAAGTTGGCGTGGCGCTCAGCAATCTGAGCCTGACCAATTTGGAAGCCTTTGAGCCCGGATGCCTCGATTAGCCAGCCAGCACTGTGAAGCTTAGGATTACGAAAAACGCTGCCACAGCTTGGCAAATGGTAGGGCTGGGTAGAACGGCGCTGCTCTAAATCGGCGGCGGTTGCCGCCTTAATGACTTTGGGATCGCCCCCTGGCTGGAGTTGGAAGGTGGCCTGGGTGACAATCCGACCATCGCGCTGCAACACCGACGTACGGTACTGGTAAGCCAGGGCTTGGGGAGGCAGCGTTGCTAAGCTACCATCGGGGTTGACGACCTCTGTTTCTACCAAAATCTGCTTGGTGTCACAGCCGTGGGCACCCGCATTCATGACTACCGCACCCCCGACGGTGCCTGGAATGCCCACTGTCCATTCCAGACCGCTCCAGCCATGCTTGGCAGCTTTCCAGGCCAGAGTGGCCATGGGTTCCCCGGCGGCGGCGGTGACTTGTCCGGTGTTTTGATCAAACCGAGACTCGCGCAGATAGCGAGTACAAATCACGAGCCCAGGCAACCCTTGGTCGCTGATCAGTAGATTTGAGCCTGCACCTAAAGTGATCACAGGTAACCCCTCGGCGCTGGCCCAGGTCAGGCTAGCCTGCAAGTCTTCGAGGCTGCGGGGGGCGACAAACCACTCCGCTGGCCCTCCGACTCGAAACGTGGTCAACTCCGCCAGTGAGAACTGGGGTTTGGCGACGCAGTCACGGGTCAGTTGTTTTTCGGTGTTCATTGCCATGAGCGAGACGTCGGGGCTATGCGTTAGAGAGGACTTCTACCCCTGGGCGAGTCTTAAAGTCATCCATGACATCAGGGATAATGCAGTTGAGATTACCGGCGGTCAAAAACAGGGCAATGTCACCTGGCCTGAGGATATCGGCTAGTTTGCTTTGAATATCGTCTAGGGTCGGCTGGTAGTCTACCTGGTGATGGTGCTGGGCGATGGCATCGGCGACCTGCTGGCCGCTAATCCCGTAGTGATTGGTTTCGCTAGCCGCGTAGATGTCGCTCACAATCACCTGATCAGCATCGCCAAAGGCACTGGCAAACTCATTGAGTAGGGTGGCTGCGCGACTGTAGCGATGGGGTTGAAAGATAGCGATCACTCGACGCTCGACGCCGGAAGGGAGGATTTCAGTGCTTTGCAACCGGGCTGCTGCCAGGGTGACTCTGATCTCGCTGGGGTGGTGGGCATAGTCATCAATAAAGAGGATGTCGTTGTAAAACCCCCGCCGATCAAACCGTCGTCTGGCCCCGCCAAAGGTTGCCAGGGCCTCTGCGATCGCATCAAACTCGAGATCGACCAGTCGACCCACCGCCACTGCCGCCAGCGCATTGCTCAAATTGTGTAGACCCAATTGAGGGATGTGCAGCTGCCCCAGCAGAGTGCCCCGCTCCCAAATGTCAGCGGTCATGCCCTGGGGGCTCTGCCGAATATCTTGGGCAATGTAATCTGCGCCAGAGTGGGGGGTCAAACTATAGGTGATCGTGGGGTTTAGCTCAGATTTAATTGTGGGGCAATCAAGACAACCCACCGTAATCTGACACTGCTTAGAAAAGGCCTTGAAGATATCAACGATCTCATCCAGGGTGCTGTAGTGATCAGGGTGGTCAAGCTCAATGTTGGTGATCACCCCAACATAGGCCGATAGCTTGGAGAGTGAACCATCTGACTCGTCTGCCTCAGCCACCATATAGTCGCTTTGGCCTACGTAGGCATTGCCCTGCCACTCACCCACCTCTCCCCCAATCACGATGGTGGGGTCAACACCGGTTTTGACCAACAGGTGGCCCACCATGCTACTCGTGGTGGTTTTACCATGGGTGCCTGCCACTGCAATGCCTTTATACTCCGCCATCAGCGCCGCCAAAATATCGGAGCGATGAAAGATCGGACAGCCCAACTCAACCGCTGCCCGATATTCCGGATTACTCGGATTAATCGCCGTTGAGCAGACAACCTGTGGGAGTTGCGATTTTTCTAGGAGGGCGACGGCGGTTTTTGATCGTTGGTGGCCCTGGTGGGGGCTTACCCCATTGCGCTGAGCCCGACTCCCATGGGACGGATGGCGCTCAGACTGGCTTGATTCGCTGACCTCGGGATGGGGGCTGATCGCCGCGCCATGGGTAAAAAAAGATAGATTAGCAGCATCCTGGGTCCAAAAAATATGAGCCCCATTTTCCTTGAGCCGTCGGGTAATGTGGCTTAGCCGCAGGTCCGATCCCGACACGGGTAATTTGCGTTTTGTCAAGACATAAGCCAGCGCAGACATGCCTATTCCACCAATACCGATAAAATGGAACGGCCTGCCGCTGAAATCTACGGAATTCAGCATAATTTCTTCCTCAAACACCACACCACAGCCATATCAGGCGTATCATAGCAGGAATTCTTAAAATGGCTAGGGACTTCGCGCAGGCGTGCCCGCCAGCTAAATCCTGTTAGCTACACAGCTACAACAGTGGGCAAGTACAACAGTGGGCAAGCGCGCCTCGAGATAAGCATGCCTGCCAAGCCATTTAAAGTACCGCTTTGCCTGAAACATCTTCACCTTTTGTTCAGCACCTAAGCGCTCCAACCCGGATATCATCAGGCACAAGAAATACTCTGTCCAGAGAAATCTGCCTAGACTATCGTGGGTTGAACTCAGAGTGCTGTAACACCCTGCACGCGACACAGACTTTAGCAGAACCCTATGAAAACTGAAAGCCAGATGAGAAAAGATAGCTTAAAAGGCGGGTTTTGATTTGGGGGGTTAATTATTCTGGGCTATATGCATTAGTCAGGCTTATGCGTCAAAACTGCATTAATCCCTCAGTCGTTTGATTGAATGTGGGTTAAGCGCACGGCTGTCATCATGATCCCCATTTGATCACATTGTCGCAGGGGCTCCATCTGCGGGGCTCAATTTCCTGATATGATTGTTTCGTTTATTAAAACCTAACTTGACTCGATTTACGACAGAGGGTAAGCGCAGTGATTAGAGTAGCAATCAATGGTTTTGGCCGCATCGGGCGAAACTTTTTACGGTGTTGGCTGACACGGGACGACAGCCAGTTGGATATTGTTGCCATCAACAACACATCTGACGCAAAGACGGCCTGCCATTTGCTTAAGTATGATTCATTGCTTGGGCGTTTAGATGCAGACATCAGCTACGATGACGACACCATTAAGGTAAACGACAAAGTTATTAAGTGCTGCTCCGATCGCAATCCTAACAACCTGCCTTGGGGAGCCTGGGATATTGACTTGGTGATCGAGTCGACTGGGGTTTTTGTGAGCGAAGAAGGGGCGGGTCGTCATATTCAGGCAGGGGCTAAGCAGGTTTTAATTACGGCTCCTGGTAAGGGGGGCAATGTTGATACTTATGTAATGGGCGTTAACGACGGCGAGTATGCCCACGGTAAAAACAAAATCATCAGTAACGCCAGCTGTACCACCAACTGTCTGGCGCCTGTGGTCAAGGTGCTCCACGATAGCTTTGGCATCATCAAAGGCACCATGACCACTACCCACAGCTACACGGGTGACCAGCGGATTTTGGATGCCAGCCACCGCGATTTGCGTCGAGCCAGGGCTGCGGCCATCAATATTGTGCCGACTTCAACGGGGGCAGCTAAAGCTGTGGCCCTGGTGATTCCGGCCATGAAGGGTCGCTTAAACGGGATTGCTATGCGGGTGCCAACCCCTAACGTATCTGTAGTTGACCTGGTGGCTCAAGTTGAGAAGAAGACCATTGCCGAAGAGGTCAATGCGGCCTTTAAAGCGGCAGCGGCAGGCCCCATGAAGGGCTTCTTGGGCTACACTGATGAGCCGCTGGTGTCCATCGACTACCGTAAGACTGACGATTCTTCGATTGTGGACTCTAGCCTGACCCTAGTGATGGATGGCGATATGGTCAAAGTAGTTGCTTGGTATGACAACGAGTGGGGCTACAGCCAGCGCGTTGTAGACCTGGCTGAGCTGGTGGCGAAGCACTGGCCTGGTTAAGCATTATCCGTGACGCTCCCTGTTGGGTTGTCAATATTTTGAGAATAAAGGGCTTTTGGCTAAGGGGTCAAAAGCCCTTTTTAGATCAAATTTGCTTGGCCTTAACCCAATTGAGGGCAGTCTCAGCGGAGTCAATGTGCCCTTCTGCCTGGGCCAGCTCCAGCGCTTTGAGCAATTCGCCAATGTGGGGGCCCGGTTTGAGCACCAGATGCTGCATTAGGTCGCGCCCTGTGAGCAGTGCCTGGGGATGGGCGATGGGGTCATCCGGGGTCAGATATTGGGCAGTCAGCGCATTGATGGTTTCCCAAGGGATTCCCTGGGCTAGGCCCACCAGAGCCACCGCTGGAAAACTGCTGCCGACGGCTTTAAAGAAAAAGAAGCGATCGCAACGGTTTAAGCTACCCTTGGCCAGGTTGTCCAAGTAAGGTTGGGCCTGCAAAATTTTGAGGGTGGCCTGGCTTTCACTGCGACTATATTTTAAGTGAGCTAATTGGGCCTCGGCTTCACCGGGGCGCAATAGCTGGGCTAGCTTAGCAAGTTTTATCCAGCTGCGATAGTGGCCCGGGGGCACCGCTGCCTTCCAGCTCTGGAGCAGGGTTAGGTAGCCAGACTTTTGGCGAAAGGTCTGGATGGCCGCATCGACAGCGGCGAGCTGGTTAACTTGGGTTGCGCTAAGGTGGGGCAGCCAGACATCAAAGACGCCATCCTGCCAGGCCAGTCGCAGACACTTCACCCCATTGGGTTGGCTCAGCAGAGCGTCGATCTCATGGCGGACTCGCTCGGCGGCGACTTGCTTGAGGCGGGGAGCCAGTCGACGAATCGCGGCGCGGGTCTCGCTGTCAATGGCAAACTTGAGTTGGGCAGCCTGGCGATAGGCCCTTAGCAGTCGCAGCGGATCCTCGGCCAGGTTGTCTGAGCAGACCATGCGTAGGGTCTGATGTTTGAGATCTTCGATGCCGTTGAGGGGGTCGATCAGGGCGTTGGTCTGGGGATGGTATGCGATCGCATTAATCGTAAAATCCCGGCGCTGCAAATCGGTCTCTAGGGTTGGCCCCACCTGCTGGGCAAAGTCAATGGTGGCGTGCTCAAAGACCGCTCGGGCAATTTGATTTTCGGCATCTAAGACGACGAAACCGGCATGGTAGTGCTTGGCAATGGTGCTGGCCAGGGAAATTGCCCCCTGGGGCAGCACAAAGTCTAAATCCAGGTAATCTGCCTGACGATGCAGTAAAGCATCGCGCACGCTACCACCCACCAAATGAGCTGCCTCAGGCAGCCAATCAAGGCTAAATGGCCAGGTTTTAGGAGATAGGGCGGAGGCCATCGGGGCGGCGTTTAATGAGCCAGTGTCTAAATAGGGATTTTGCGATCGCAAGATAAAAAATTAGCAAACAGCGGGAGCACCCGGTCGCTTACTTCTCTTTCTAATGGAGAAGCTGGCGACTAAGCGCGCAGCTTTTCATTTTGCAACATTGACCCGTCATCTGAGAAGAGCTTTCCTTGAGTTGCGCTACATTAGCAGTGTAACGAGGCGGTTATGAGGACGCTGCAACATGTGCATATGCGTAAATTGCCACTATGTCGATCGCTGCATCACCTACAACGCGGTTGAGACCAACCATCAACAACCTCACCTTACCGAGCATCCTGACTTTGAGCCGGTCAATCCGACCATCAATGCCAACATCATGCCGCCCAAGGTCTACGTCGAGGGCGATCGGATTGTGCAAGACGGTGACTTTGGCTTTGAGTACGACGTGATCGGCTGTGATAGTTTTCAAGCTGAGATGGGCAAATGGGCGCGATTGCGACCGGGAGAGGCGGTTCCGACCTAGTAGCAGGCTTAAAATTCTGGTTAGGTGGGGTGAGTGTGTGATGAGGTCTTTACTACTTACCAGCGCAGCGTACTCACTAGCACAGCGCACTCCCACATCAAATCCCAAGTATTGAACATTGACAGACCACTAATTGCTTAGGCGTCAGGTGTTAGGGCGTGCTGCAAGGTAAACACCGCGGGCAAACACCCCTCTGCTATCGCCCACATCGCTCGGCTGGCAGGTCCAGGATACGGGCTCTCCTCAGGGGAGCCCGCCCAGGTTTTCGTTTAAACTATCAGGTCCCTCCGCTAAAGTAGCTTAATGGGTAGCCCCGTCCTTGAAGATGACTCGCCCTCTGCTAGCAACCTGTATCCCTAGCGCCTCTACCTGACTTATATGATGATTACATTGCTTATTTTGCTCGCCGCAGTTGGCATTTTAGTATGGGGCTTTATAAGGTCACGTCCCTATGGCCAGTTGGGGCTTTTAGCCTGGTTGCAGTCGGTGATTTTAATGGTGCCCTGGCTGCTATTTTTTGGGCTGTTTGCCATGGGGGTATATCTCAACCTGGCCGGGGTACTGATTTTGGTAGTGCTATCGGCTGGGGGGTATATTTGGCTAGGCCGTCAGCTGCGGACCTTGGGGGGGCAGGCACAAATGGCTCAGCAAAAGCTGGCGATCAGCCAAACTCTGAACCCAGCTAACGAGGCCATGACTGAATCCGGTGGGCCCGAGGCTCAAACGGCTCAAACCCAGTCTGATGAATCAGCGACACAGTCAAAAGCGCCAGCTGTGCCCATTGATGAACCTGGCTTTACTTCTATCCCAGCAGAGGATTTGACTGCCATCGAAGGTATTTTTGGGATTGATACGTTCTTTCGCACCGAGACGACCGCATATCAGTCTGGGGCCTTTTTTCGGGGTAACTTGCGGGGGCAGCCTGCTGAGACGGTTCAGCAGCTGACCACCCTCCTCGAAGACCGGTTGGGCGATCGCTATCGCTTGTTCTTAATTGAGGGTCCAGAGCGCAAGCCGGTGGTGGTGGTGCTGCCAAGCAGTGATGATCCAAAACCAGCCACGATGCCTCAAAAAGTTTTGGCTGTGGTGCTTGCGATCGCAACCCTCATCACCAGTCTCGAGACCGGGGGCATGTTGCAAGGGTTTGACTTTTTCCAAAATCTTAGCCGCTGGGGAGAAGCTTTACCCGTAGCCCTGGGCGTTGTCACTGTCTTAATGGCCCATGAACTGGGCCATCGCTGGCAGGCCCAACGCCATCAGGTCAAGCTCAGCTGGCCTTTCTTTTTCCCGGCCTGGCAGTTGGGTTCGTTTGGAGCCTTTACCCGATTTGAATCTCTACTGCCCAACCGCTCAGTCCTGTTTGATGTTGCTTTTGCTGGCCCTGCCGCGGGCGGACTTGCCTCGCTGCTATTGCTGTTGTTGGGGCTGTTGATTTCCCATCCAGGTAGCTATTTTCAAATCCCGGCTGAGTTTTTCCAGGGCTCAGTCCTGGTGGGTTCTTTGGCTCGGATTGTGCTGGGTAACGCCCTTCAGGCTGACATTGTTGATGTACATCCTCTGACCATTGTAGGGTGGCTGGGGCTGGTGATTACCGCATTGAATGTTATGCCCGCCGGGCAGTTGGATGGCGGTCGCATTGTCCAGGCGATTTACGGTCGTCGCGTTGCCAGTCGAGCGACGGTGGTCACCCTGATTTTGCTGGCGCTGGTTTCCTTAGTCAATCCGTTGGCGCTATACTGGGCCACTCTGATTTTATTCTTGCAGCGAGGGCTGGAACGACCCTGCCTGGATGACTTGAGTGAGCCGGACGACGCCCGAGCCGGATTGGCCCTACTGATTTTGTTTATGATGCTGGCTACGTTGCTGCCGTTGACGCCGAGTTTGGCAGGACGATTGGGAATTGGTTAGAGGTTTGATCCTGAATTATTTTGGGAAAACTAATCCTCCCTTCAGAATTGCTCGTTACTATGACAGGTAACTGCAGCGTTGGGTTAAGTGGCTATGCGAACATTCGGTCTTGTTGGTTTATCCCTACTGATGGCTAGCTCACTGATAGCAAGTTCATCTGCGATGGCGCAAACGAATTCAAGCTTTGAAGATGTCAGCAATGCGTCCCGGTCGGCTCAAGATTTGGGGCCACAGCAAGAGCGCACCCTGGTGGTTGAAGATCTGAGCGTGGGCGGGGGGGACCCTTTTCCAGCGCCTAGTTTTGGATTTTCATCGGCCCCTGTGAGCACTCAGTTTGTTTACAGTGACTCGTTGCCACTGTCGGGGGCTTATTCAGTCCCTGGCAGGTTGACCTGCAACGATCCTAAGCGGGTTGAGTTGCTGTGTGACGATCTCGATCTCTAGAAATTTAGACAGGCAGGTCAGGTAGGTATCGATCTCTGATTAGACTGCTAGCGCTAAAATATTAATGGCAAATTTGCCTCCCAAAGCCGGACTCAAGCCATTCGTTTAAGGAAGTCGCGCGTGTTGAAATCTTTGTTGGCCGATTTTAAGATCATTTTTGAGCGCGACCCGGCAGCTCGAAACTGGCTAGAGGTTTTGTTTTGCTACCCGGGCCTGCAGGCTTTGCTAATGCATCGGGTGGCCCATCGGCTTTGGCATCTGGGACTACCTTTTGTGCCTCGATTGATTTCCCATCTGGCTCGATTTTTTACGGGCATTGAGATTCACCCTGGGGCCACTATTGGTCAGGGGGTGTTTATCGACCACGGCATGGGAGTTGTCATCGGTGAAACGGCGATCATCGGAGATGATGTGCTGATCTATCAGGGGGTCACCCTGGGAGGGACTGGCAAGGAAAGTGGTAAGCGCCACCCGACCCTGGGTAATCATGTGGTGGTTGGCGCTGGGGCTAAGGTGCTTGGCAACATTCAGATTGGTAATCATGTGCGCATCGGGGCGGGCTCTGTCGTTTTACGAGAGGTGCCGTCTGATTGCACCGTGGTGGGCGTGCCTGGTCGCGTTGTCTATCGTTCGGGTGAACGGGTTGAGCCGCTTGAGCACGGTCGTCTGCCAGACTCAGAAGCCGAAGTTATCCGCACGTTGGTTGACCGGATTGAGCATCTAGAACAACAGCTAGCGGCGATGCGCTCAGCCCAGTCTGCTCGGGCTTTGGCAGCAGTTGGGGCCAGCACAAATACGCTGCCTGCAAATAATAGGCCTGCCAATAGCCCTGACGCCAATGGCCACACTAACTTTAATGGCATCCCTCACAAAGATTGCTGCCGTCTTGAAGACCGTGCCATCGAAGAGTTTTTAGGCGGTACAGGCGAAGAGGATTTTCTGGGCGGATCGGGGCTTTAGGTTAGGTGCCTAAAGCCCTGATTAAAAGCGCTGTTCAAGGGTTTACTTCAACTGACGACCATCCACCCTCACTGTTTTGCTGATAACAGTAGCGGTTTTGGGGCCCACCTCGTAGCTTAAGATGATCAACTGAGGTGGGGGTGAGTAGTAGCAGGCAAAAGCTGTCAGGTGGGTTGGCCTCGTCAACTAAATCCGGGGCAAAGTTGGCCGAGACCTCCCTGGGTTGGCCGGGGTAGGGCCAGTAAAATTGCGATCGCGCCGCCGCTGAGATCGACTGCCAGATCTTTACCCGTGAGGCGCTCCCCTGCTGGCACGTCGCGTCGATACAGCGAATCTGGCCAGTGAGGCGAAACTGCTCCCGCGTTTTCGTAAAATACCAGCAAGCTTCTGCCCAAGGCGAGTGTTTTAGATGCCGATTTTTTTCGCTGCGTTTGTCTGTGATCATTGTCAGACTGTTAGTCCCTTCTTGAAAGCCTCGAAACACAACGGTCCGATTAGCTGGGGTACCGTTAAGACGAACGGTAGCTAGTTGAAAATAGCGGGAATAGGGCTGGGCGCGATTGTGATGCAGTGCCCCTGTGAGGGAAGCGCGCCAGGGAGCAAGGGACATGGGGCTGTTTTAGGTTATCGTATGATGTGAGACGCTGCATCATTGTGACCTATTGCGATTAAATTTTCCATGACTATCACCGCTGTCACGTTAGTTGTGCTGGGCGTCGTGCTGCTGGTTTTTGGGGCAGAGTGTTTAGTCAGGGGTGCCTCTCGATTTGCCTCTATGCTGGGGGTTTCGCCACTGATCATTGGCCTGACGATTGTGGCCTTTGGTACCAGTGCCCCTGAGCTTGCTGTGAGCATTCGTGCTGCGTTTGGGGGGCAGGCAGATCTGGCCCTCGGGAATGTGGTGGGCAGCAATATTTGCAACGTTCTATTGATTTTGGGGGCTTCTTCCCTGGTGGCCCCCCTGGTGGTGGCTCAGCAGCTAGTCCGGTTAGACGTGCCGATCATGATCGGGGTCTCCGCGCTCATGCTGCTTTTTGGTTTGGATGGCACTATTAGCTCCAGCGATGGGGTGATTTTGTTCATCGGTGGGTTGGTATACACCGTTTTTCTGTTGGTTCAAAGCCGCCGCGAAAAAGATCAGGGTGTTCAAGATGAATATGCGCAGGAATATGGCCCCCATCCGTTTTCATGGCGAAAGGTTGGGAAAAATGCCTTCCTGTTTGTATTGGGTTCAGTGACCCTCGTGGTCGGCTCCCAGTTTCTGGTAAAAGGCGCGGTTGACATTGCGACGGCCCTAGGGGCGAGTGCATTGGTGATTGGATTGACCATCGTGGCCTTGGGCACGTCGCTGCCAGAGCTAGCCACCTCGATGGTAGCCAGCGTACGCGGAGAGCGCGATATTGCTGTCGGCAACGTGGTGGGCAGCAATATTTTCAATATTTTGGTAGTACTTGGGGCCACCAGCGCGATCGCCCCCGGCGGGATTCAAATCTCATCCGCCGCTCTCAGTTTTGATATCCCTGTCATGGTGGCGGTCGCGGTGATGTGCTTTCCGATCTTTTTCTCAGGCAATCTGGTCAGCCGCTGGGAAGGGGGACTTCTGCTGAGTTATTACCTCGCCTACATCCTCTACCTGTTTTTAGAGACATCTAACCACAGCAGCTCTCAGGCCTTGGGGAGCGTACTCAAATTTGTGATTGTCCCTTTGACTATTTTGGCATTGGCTGTGATGACCTGGCAGTCGAGGCAATCGAGGCAGAAGGGGAATGGGTAGAGAGTAGAGAGGGAGATGGGGAGATGGGGAGATGGGGAGATGGGGGAGAACTACCCACTACCCAATTACCTCATCCAACCCCCTGGCCAATGTCATCGGATCGACCCCCAATACTGACCGCTGGGTGGCCAACTGTACTCCCGTTTGGCTGTGCCACCAAACGCTGCTTAGGGTGGCGTCGAGGATGGCTTGGGGCCATGCTTTGGGATCTTGACCCACCAGCTTTTGGGCGGCGATCCCGCCGAGCAAGCCGGTGAGGACATCGCCGCTGCCGCCTCGAGCCAGGGCAGGGGTGCCGATTGGGTTAAACCAAAGCTGACCCTGGGGCGATGCGATCGCACTGCGCGCCCCTTTCAAAACCAGGGTTGCTCCGCTTTGCTTGGCGGCCTGTTGGGCTGCGGTTCCCTTGTCTGTCAAGTCGATCTCAGGAAACAATCGCTTGAATTCGCCGGGATGGGGTGTGAGCACCGTCGGGGCCAAGCGTTTTTTTAAGGTGCCGTTGAATGAGCCCGTAGCGAGAATATTGAGCCCATCGGCATCCAGCACGAGGGGGCGATGGCTATCGAGAATATCGGCTACGACGGATTTTGCCTGCTGGGTGAGCCCAGGGCCGCAGGCAATCGCATTGTAGCGCTCAAGGCGAATATCCTCTGGCAGAGCTGAGATTTCGCCCTCCTCCCCCTCGGGGCAGCCTATGACCAATGCTCCCGGCAGCTGACCCACCAGCCATAGCCGCAGCGACTCGGGCACAGCGAGGGTGAGCATACCCACCCCGCTGGCGACGGCCCCCAGCCCGGCCAACAAAGCGGCCCCCGCATACTGGCGAGACCCGGCCATCAACAGCAGGTGCCCGGCGGTGTACTTGTGGGCTGTGGCTGGCCGATTCAGCGGCAGCCCCTGGAGGGCAACCTGGGGGGTAAGCCGCTGTTGTACCGGAGGGGTGCCTAATACAGTCTGGATATCAGCCAGAGGTAAGCCAAAATCAATCAATCGGGGGCTACCCAGGTAAGCCAGCGCAGACTCTTGTACAAAGGCCCGTTTCCAGAGGCCCAGACAAAGGGTGTGGGTGGCTTTGATAGCGGTGCCGAGGATTTGTCCTGTGTCTGTGTGGAGCCCTGAGGGGAGATCGATGCTGATGATTGGCAGACGGGTGGTATTGAGGGCTGTGATCGCAG
>JBCDDJ010000011.1:0-36750 GCA_039180385.1 Cyanobacteria bacterium P01_G01_bin.38
ACCCTGGCCATTGAGGAGGCCATCTGTGTGGCCAACGATCAAATTTCGCAGCAAAACGATCGAGAAGCGCGTCAGGCCCGCGATCGCATGGGCACTACCCTGGTGATGGCCCTGGCCCTGGGGCCACAGCTTTACATTGGCCATGTGGGCGATAGCCGTGCCTATCGGATTGGGCCGCGTAGCTGTCGGCAGATCACGTTAGATGACGATGTGGCCGCTCGAGAAGTGCGGCTGGGCTACGGGTTTTATCGAGAAGTGGTCGATCATCCAGGCGCAGGGGCGCTGGTGCAGGCCCTCGGCATGAATGCCTCGCAATCTCTGTATCCCAACGTCCAAAGGCTGATTCTAGACGAAGACTGTCTGTTTGTGCTGTGCTCCGATGGCCTGAGCGATAACGACCGGGTCGAACAATTTTGGCAAACTGAGCTGCTCCCTGTGCTCCAAGATCGTGCCTCCCCAGCCACTAGTACAGCTGCTTTAATCCAACTGGCAAATACCTACAACGGCCATGACAATGTCACCATTAGCCTGCTCCGCAGTCGGATCACTCAACCAGCTACCCACAAAGTGCCGGTCATAGCCGCTGACCCCAGCCAGTTGCAGCCGGTTATCACCCAGCCCAAAGCTATCAAAACTCAGCTGCCAGCCGCTGCTGCACCGGCCCCGACAGTTTTAGCGCCGACCCGTAAGCGACCGCTCAAGCCCCAAAAGTCATCTCCTTGGCCTTTGCTGCTGGGCATTTTAGGGTTATTGGGCATTGGGGCTGGGCTGTCAGTCTTTTTCTTCACCGATCTCTGGCGTCGCCCTCCTTTCGAGCCCCCCCTCGAAGCCGCCACGCCAGCGACTCCAGAGCCCGAAGTGGTGGTCCCCCCGCCTGCCCCTGAGCCGCAGCCCGCTGCACTGGAGCCCGGCAGCTATGCGCGGGTTCGAGATATTCAAGCTTCGGCGGAGCTGCCCCTACCGCTGTATGTGTCCCCCCGTCTGGTTGATAGTGATAATCCGGCCCTGTCTGAGACGATTGTGGGTCGTCTCAGAGGGGGTAGCCTAATTCAAGTCTTGGGCAAACAGGAGGCGACTGATCAGGCCCGCTGGGTACATCTGAAACTCTGTCAGGCCTCAACGGTTGCCCCTAGTGCCTCGGGCAATGTTACGGGGGCTGCCTCCCAGGGTGAACTGAGTCCCGGTGAGGTCGGCTGGGTTCTAGAAGCCGAGCTATCAGCCCTGGTTCAGACTGAGGATAACCCGCCCCCGTCAGCGCTGGCGGGGTGTCAAAATTAGGCTCTGACCCCCTGCCATCCCTCTAGACTCTGCTACACATCTGCTGCGTAACGTATGTCTTCCTTAGAATCGCTCTGTCTGTGGATAGCGCTTGATCGGCTAACAGCAGCGGATCCAGAGCACTATGCTATTTGGGTGGTAAAGTCACCCTACCCCGGAGGCCATGTCCACCATGACCGGATTTGGAATCATACACTCACCCAGGCCTGGCAAAGCTGGCAGTCGATGTTTTCGCTGCGGGGGCTGCCCGATGTGCCCAATGTGTCGTCGGCGTATGTGCCCCAGTTTATGTTGGAGCTACCCGATGTCGAGGGTGACGAGACAGCCCCACCCCAGCCCACCAGCTACAGCAGCCGCTTAATGCAGCATTTGGGGGTAAACCTGTGGCAGTGGATATTTGACGGGCCGGTGCAGAGTAGCCTGGACCACAGCTATGGGATGGCCATTGGCCAAACCTCGATGCTGCGCCTGCGGCTTGAAATTCGAGATCCTGAGCTGATCAGTTTGCCCTGGGAAATTATGCAACCCCAGCCGGGGCGACAGGCGGTAGCCCTCAACCAGCAGCTGCTGTTTAGCCGCACCACCATTGATGTGGACCAGCTCACCGACTGGGGGCTCGACAATGCGCTGAAAATATTGCTGGTGCTAGGTCAGGATGATGACGAAGCCGGGCGTACATCGGCGCTCCAGCTTGAAAAGGAGGCGGCGCTGCTAAAAGCGGTATTAGAGCGCGAAGAACCCTCTCTAAAGCGGCCTGTGTTGCGTCAGGTAGATGTGCTCTTGCAGCCCAGCCCCGCTGAGCTGAATCGGCATTTAGAAAATGGGCAATACAATGTCTTTTTCTATGCGGGGCATGGCGTCCCTGGGCCGGACGGAGGCTTTTTATCGCTTCAAGCAGATGCCAACCTCAGTGGGATAGAGCTGGCCCAGGTACTCACCCGTTGTCAGGTCAAACTGGCGGTGTTTAATACCTGTTGGGGAGCCCAGCCCGACCGCACGGGCCAGCAGGCCATCCCCCGCAGCAGTTTGGCCGAGGTTTTGCTGCACCACGGGGTGCCAGCGGTGTTAGCGATGCGGGACTCGATCGCAGACGAGGAGGCGCTGAGTTTTATTCAGGTGTTTACCCAGACCCTGGCCACCCGTAAACCAGTAGATATGGCGGTTGCGATCGCACGGCAGCACCTGCTCACCCTCTACAAATTTAATCAGCCGGCCTGGACCCTGCCGGTGCTTTATATGCACCCTGACTTTGACGGCGATCTGCTCTACGCGGTGCCCACCGACATTACGATGTTGCCGGGCGATTCCGGTGCGGGGCGGAGCCGCCCGACCCTGGTCGCCATTCGCGAGATGGAGGGCGAGGGGCAGGTTTGGCCTATCTATGGCGGGTTGATGCGCATTGGTCGCCTGCCAGACAATGATTTAGTCATCTCAGAACCCTGGGTCTCAAGTAAACATGCCGAAATCTATCACCGACGGATGACCGCCCAGGGAGATGCCAATTATCCAGAAGCGACTTATTTCTTGCGTGATTTCTCCAGGTATGGCACGTTTTACTTAGAGCTTGATGGCTGGCGACAGGTTCATCGTCAAGAGATCCCTCTCCATCCGGGGACTCGGCTGCGGTTTGGCAGCAATGAGGGTCGGCTGCTGGAGTTTGTGGTGGAAAGCCGCCCTGCCTCATAGTGCAAGATATAGTTCGATATGTTGATGCGATAGAATGGGGTGATTTGTCAGGGCGATATGATAGGGCAATTTATTTTGTAGCGCTCAACACCTTGAGTACAGCGGTTTGCATGCCGTATGAACGTACGCCATCTGGCTTAAAGTCTGCTTAAAGTCTTGTGTATTGCGGAACCAGACAAAAGGGGACTGTATTTAACCCTTGTCACAGCTCGAATGAACTCATGCAAGGGCAAATCCTATGGCTAATAATTCCTCAAATCAACGACCTTCCTTATCACCTAAGGCGAATGCAGACGCAGAAATGCTGCATACCGTTTTAGATCCTAAGCAGCCCTATCCTTGGTTACCCACTGACCCCGCTGCCCAGGCTTATCTCGACGAGGTGGCAGCGGCTGGGGAGGCCTTAGATGTTACCGAAGCAGACGCCGTCCAGGGCTGGCAAGCGCTGTCTACCCAGCTCGAATCGATGTGGGCAACGCCGTCCCTCGCCCCCGCCTCGCTCCAGGACGTACTGCGCGAAAAGTTTGCTAATCGCTTATCTGTCGGCTTGATTCAGCAGATTAGCGACAAGGTACAGCAGGCCATGGACAGCGGTCGTCCGATGGCGGAGCAGCTGATTGCCTGTGTGCAAGAGACTCTGACTGCCTGGGATACTGCCGATTTACAGGTGATGGCACGCCCCTTAGCCTACTCTATGCGCGGTCAAGAAGAAATTTTAGAGGTCACCATTCAATCGGTGCGCGATGCTGAGTGGGAAGCACTCTCGCCTATGGAACAGGCCCGCATTAGCCTCGCTGCAGCCCGCTATGCGATTGATTATTTGAATGAGCAGGGTTAGTGGGTACTGCGTCAAGCTGAAAATTTTGACTAGGGAAGGTGAGGTGGTGAATAGTGAGGGGGTGAATGGGCTTCACTACTCACTAGCGCAGCGAACTCACCAGCGCAGCGAACCCACCGTCTATCCCGAATCTTGAATCTGGGCAGACTACTCTGACTGCACTGTCAAAATCTGTTCACGAAAATACGCCTGCCGGTGATCCAGTTGTTGGGCCAGTCTTAACCCAGCTTCGAAGGCTTGCCGGGCGTTGGCCGGGTTGCCCTGGGTTCGATAAATTTGCCCGAGCTGATCGTAGGCGTGCATCATGCCGTAGTAGTTATAGGATTGCTCCTCAACCCGCACGAGTAGGGTGTACATCTCGAGGGCGTCGTCCAGCCGATCGAGGGATTGATATAGCTCACCCAGGTCTCTGAGCACGTTGCCAGAGTGGCCATATTGCTCAAGCTGCTGGGCGGTGGCATAGGCGATGCGATAGTAAGTTAAGGCGTCTTCAAACTGATTGAGGCGACGATAGTTGCGGGCGATCGCAATCTCCAAAGCAGGCTCTCGATCTGATTGCCCCAGCGCTCGGTAGAGTGCCAGTAGCTCGATCTGAGGCGGAATTGCGCTGGCATAGTCTTCGGCCTGCTGGGCGCTGTAAGCCTGCTGGGTAAGGAAAAAAATCTGCTGCTCAGTGTCGTCATCTGTTTTGGCGGTGGCGGCCAGCTGTGCGTATAGCTCGGTGGCCTCTGCATAGTAAAACCATTGGAGCTGCATGGCCCCCAGAGCGCTCAGGCGCTGGTGGCGAGTGTCTTCGTCCCCTTGGGCTGTGGCCAGATCGACGAGATGCTGCTGCAGCGCGATCGCAAAATCTCGATCTCGCAGGGTTTGAAAGCTGGTGGCCACTTGCATCACCTGGGGCTCATCCAGCTGAATCCGCTCGCCAGACTCCTCCGCATCACCATCGGCTTTTTCCGCCAGGGGCTGCGCCATGACCCAGATCTCCCGCAGCCGCAGCGTCAGCAGCTGAATCTCAATGGAGCGCTGATTATCCCAGGCGAGCTGGCTGACATATGCGATCGCATCTAGCTCTGCCGCCGTGCCAAACAGTCGGCGCAACCGCACTAACCGCATCCAGTTCATAAAGGCAGTCTCCGCATCCCCTGCCAACAGGGCCGCTTGGGCTTCTTGATCCAGCCTGAGCATGCCCTGTTCTAGCTCGTAGCGCTCCAGGGGACTCAGCTCCCGCTCAACCACCGGCTCCGGCAGCAGTGGATCGCGGGGGCTATCGCTGAGCGGGTCGTTGAGAAACCCGTCTCTAACCACAGGATCAAGCCGCTGGGCATAGCTGGGGTGAGGTAGCAGCAAGACAGCTACCGCCAGACAGGCGATCCCTGTAAGGGGGCGGGTCAGATACCTCGACGACCGCGCCTGACTCAGTCGCCTTAGGAGTCGTATTCGTAAACGTAAGTACACATTCATTCGCAGAAATTCACATTAGGCTGTAGCCGGTCACGATAGCTAAGATGCTTGCCCATCATAGCCATCGTCGGGAACGGAGGGACTCGCCACCAACGTAGCAAATATACGGCTGCGGAGGGTGTTTGCACTTGGGGGTTACGGTATTGCGGTAATCTAAAAATCTGTGAATTTTTTGTTAACCATGTCGTCAAACGTCGCCACCCGCACCATCTGTATTGGTTCTCGTAAAAGTCAGCTGGCTCTGGTGCAAACCCATTGGGTGCAAGGGGAACTGCAAAAGCATTTTCCTGACATTAACTTCGAGGTCAAGACAATGGACACCCAGGGGGACAAAATTTTGGACGTTTCCCTCTCTAAAATTGGTGACAAGGGGCTGTTTACCCAAGAGCTTGAAGACGGCATGCTCGACGGCAGCATTGATTTTGCGGTGCATTCTCTCAAAGATTTGCCCACTCGCCTGCCAGAGGGGCTGATGCTGGGCTGCGTCACTGAGCGCGAAGACCCCGCCGATGCGCTGGTGGTGCACGAAAAACACCAAGATAAGCAGCTAGGTACCCTACCCCAAGGAGCCGTCATTGGCACCTCTTCTTTGCGGCGATTGGCTCAGCTGCGCCATCACTATCCCCACTTCACCTTTAAAGATATTCGCGGCAACCTTAACACCCGTCTGCGTAAGCTCGATGAGGGGCAATACGACGCGATTATTTTGGCGGCGGCTGGGCTACAGCGGCTGGGTATGCCAGAGCGCATCCACCAGGTGCTGCCTGCTGAGATTTCGCTCCATGCGGTGGGCCAGGGAGCGCTGGGCATTGAGTGCCGCAGCGGGGATGAAGATATTTTGGCCATCCTCAAGGTGCTAGAGCACGAGCCCACCGCCTATCGGTGCTATGCTGAGCGGTCCTTTTTGCGCGAGCTAGAGGGGGGCTGTCAGGTGCCGATTGGGGTAAATACTGCGATCGCAGGCGATGTTCTGACCCTGACTGGCATTGTTGCCAGCCTCGATGGCCAGACCTTGATCAAAGACGAGGTGAGTGGCCCCAAATCAACCGCAGAGCAGATGGGAACTGAGCTGGCTAAGCGAGCTAAAGCGGCGGGTGCCCAGGCAATCTTAGATGACATCTCCGCTACAAATCGCTAGGCTCTCCCCGGTATTGACTAGGCATCGGGGCAGTCCCCCTCTAGACTGGTTGCTAAGCACTTCTTAATATCGGGGCAACATGCGAATTTTGTTTGTGGCAGCAGAGGCGGCACCGCTGGCGAAAGTTGGCGGCATGGGTGACGTAGTGGGTTCCCTGCCCAAGACTCTGCGGGCAATGGGTCACGATGTTCGTGTCTTGATACCTTACTACGGCAGCTTGAACGACAAAATTGAGCTCCCTGGCGAGCCGGTTTGGTGGGGCTACGCCATGTTCAACACCTTTGCGGTGTATGAAACAACGCTGCCTAACTCCGATGTGCCCCTCTATCTGTTTGGACACCCTGCCTTTGACCCCAAGCGTATCTATGGCGGCGAGGACGAAGACTGGCGATTTACCTTTTTTGCCAACGGGGCTGCTGAGTTTGCCTGGAACTACTGGAAACCCCAGATTATTCATTGCCACGACTGGCACACAGGCATGATTCCGGTGTGGATGAACCAGTCCCCTGACATTTCGACGGTATTTACCATCCACAACTTGGCCTACCAGGGCCCCTGGGCCTGGAAGCTAGAGCGAATTACCTGGTGCCCCTGGTATATGCAAGGCCACAACACCCTGGCCGCCGCTGTGCAATTTGCCGATCGGGTGAATGCGGTGTCGCCCACCTATGCCCAGCAGATTCAAACCGCGGACTATGGCGAAAAGATAGAAGGTCTGCTGTCTTTTATTAGCGGCAAACTCAGCGGCATCGTGAATGGCATTGACACGGAGTTTTTTAACCCCGAAACCGACCCCCACATTGCCAGCAACTTCACTAGCGAGACCCTGGAAAATCGCCTGGCCAACAAAGCAGCTCTGCAAAAGGAGATGGGGTTAGAAGTTGCTCCTAATAAGTTTTTGATTGGTTTGGTGAGCCGTCTGGTCGAGCAAAAGGGCATCGATCTGATTTTGCAGACGATGGATCGGTTTTTGTCTTACACTGATGCTCAATTTGTGCTGTTGGGCACCGGCGATCGCGCTTACGAAACCCAGCTGTGGGAGATGGCCAATCGCCATCCGGGCCGGGCCTCAACCTACTTAATGTATGGTGAAACCCTGGCCCATCGGATCTATGGCGGCACCGATGCTTTCTTAATGCCTTCGCGTTTTGAGCCCTGTGGCATCAGCCAAATGATCGCCATGCGCTACGGCAGCATTCCTATCGTGCGGCGCACTGGTGGTCTGGTCGATACGGTCACCCACCACGACCCAGTGAATGCGACAGGCACAGGCTACTGCTTTGATCGCTATGAGCCCCTAGATCTGTTTACCTGCATGGTGCGTGCCTGGGAAGGATTTCAATACAAACCCTTTTGGCGAAAGCTACAACAGCGGGCCATGGCTCAAAACTTTAGCTGGGAAAAATCTGCGGTTGAGTATATCAAGCTCTACAGCGATATCTTGGATATCCCGGCTGAGGATCAGATTCCGACCAAGTATGGCGGCACGCTGGCTAAGGTTGCTGGGTAGCCCGTTGATTACAACGGCTCGCCCATGCTCTGGAATCAGCAGATTTGAAGTCGCACATAATTTGACCCCCGGCTGTCGCTGCCCCCGCGAGCGTGGCTCGCCGCTTCGCTAGAACCAAGGGGAAACAAAGGGGGGGGCGAGACATGTAGCTACATACGGATTGGGATGAGTATGAAACTGCTCAAATAGGGGCTGTGCAGGCTCAACTAAGCTTTCGCGATCGAGTTACGCCGTGCCCTGCTAAGCGACCTCATCAATGATGAGGTCGCCCTGGGTTAAAACTTTGGCTAAATCCAAAATGCCCATTGTGGTGCTGTTGTAAGTTGCCATCCCGGATAAGTATTGATGGCTGATGTCTCCAAGGGTGTTGTCTACGGGCTTGATTTCACTGGGATTCACCAAAAACATGGATTCTAGGATATTTTCTACGGCAACACCCGCGGTAATGCCGTCGGTCTCAAAGACAATTGCCTGGGATTTTTCTGGGACATGCGTCCTGGGTAAATTCATCAAACTGCGGATATCAATCACGGTCAGCACGTCACCGCGGAGGTTGAGGTTGCCAACAATCGAGGGAGGGCAGCAGGGCACCGGGGTCAGGTTTGAGATCTCGATAAACTCTTGCACAAGGTCTAGATCGATGCCAAAAAACTGCCCACCCAGGGCAACGACACTGAGGGCTTTGGCGTCTTGGTTCTCTGGGCTTTGAAGGGGTTGCCTGAGGCTATTGGCGCGTTGTTGCAAGATTGTGCGCTCGTCAGGGGTTGTCTTTGGGAAAAAGCGGTGGCTTTGAGATAGGCTATCTGCGTCGGTGGATGACGGTTGGAGGGTAGCGTCGATCTGACCGGGGATGTCTGAAAGACTGGCTATAGAAATGACTTGCTGCACTTCAACGTACTGTAGCCAGTGTTCGGGGTCCTTTAAAATTAGGGTGTTGTGTGCATCTTGGACTAACCCCGCAATCATGTTTTTGCGTCTCAAGTTGGCCAGGATTGGGTGATTTAAACTCTCCGTGGGGATTTCTTCTAAGGAAGCGGTCTCAAGGCTATGCACGGTATTGACAATAATGCCAACCTTGAGCTGGGCTTGATTTAAAACAACGATGCTATCACTCAGGTGGTAGTCTGACGTGGTTGCGCCCAGGCTAATATTAATATCCAGGATGGGAATTAACGTACCCCGTAAATTGATTGTCCCTAGGATATCTGGAGCGGTCTCTGACAGCATTATAATCTCGGGCAGTGCAAAGACCTCATCAATGTAGGTCGCGTTAATGCTAAAGCGCTGATCGTGCGAGGTAAAACTAAAATAGGTGGGCTTACCCATGGGGACTCTCCTTTAAAGTAAAGATAGGGGTCAGATAGAGACAAGGGGGCAGAATTTAAGGGTCAAAATTTTAATAACAGCTCGGCCACTGTCAGGTCATCTAGTTCAAAGATTTTGGTGTTGGTGGGGAGTTTTCTGAGTAGACTGAGGGCGGAGCGGCGCATTTTGAGACTCTTTTTGGCGTTGCCTTCTTGTCTATAAATCTGGCTGAGCTCAACGTAGGCGGCGACTGATGTAGGCTCAAGATAGAGGATTTTTTTGAAGGTTCGTTTGGCGGCGGCGCGGTTGCCTTGGCGCTTTAAGATCTGGGCCAACGTGTAGTAAGGCATGACGGAAAAGGCTTCTATCTCTGAGGCTTGACGACAGTATTGGACGGCCCTGTCGAGCTGGCCGATCTTGAGCTGTAGCTGGGCCATTAGACAGAGGCCGTCAAAGTTTTGAGGTTGGAGCTTGAGTGATTTTTCGAGGTAGGGCATCGCCTGGTCAAAGGATCGGGCTTTGAACAGGGTGAGGGCTGTGTCGATCAGGGCGTCCTCCCCGGAGGGCAGATCTGGGGAAGACGTTGTCGCGGCGGACTGGGGGGCCACTGGAGGAGGGGGGGGGGCATTGGGGTGCTGCTGATGGGGGGGGCGCTGATAGACAAGCGACTCGGGATACGATTGGGTCTCAAATCGGCTCATATCTTGGTTCCAAAGCTCAGTATGGCCGGTGATCAAATAGCCTGATGGGCGCAACATTTTGTAAAAGCTGTCGATGACGCTTGCGATCGCACCTTCGCTAAAGTAGATAAAGACATTGCGACAGATAATTAAATCCAGTTTGAGCTGAGCCTTAGGCTGGGATAGCGTTTTGCCCACTAAGTTTAGGGTCCGAAAACGGACCATGGCTTTGATATCGTCATCCAGATGATATTGTCCATCAATTTTGCGAAAGAACTGTTGCTGGGTGACGGCATCAATGCCTCTGAGCGACCAGGGGCGATAAATACCTGCTTTTGCTTGTTTTAAGGCGTGGGTATTGATATCGGTGCCCAGGAGCGTAACTTGCCACTGATCGATATCAGGCATCAGGTTTTTTAACGTCAGGGCCAGGGAATAGGCCTCCTCTCCGGTGGAGCAACCCGCACTGAGGATGCGCAGTTGCTTATCACTTTGATGACGCTTGATCAGGTCTGGCAACACATGGTTACGGAGCACCTTAAACTGTCCGCGATCTCGAAAGAAGAAGCTCTCAGGATTGGTGAGCAGGGCAATTAAGTGCTGCCACTCTTGTTGACTGTCTGGGGTGGGTGCGGTCAACAGCTGGTAATAGGCTTCGGGGTGCGATAGATTGAGCATGGCCATGCGGTGCCGGATTTTTTGCTCAACCAGGGGCTGATCTTTGGGTTTGATTTGCCAGCCGCAACCCCCTGCAATCAGTTGACTGAAGGCTTGTTGTAACAACGGAGAGATAGGGGCGGGCTGTGACATAAACACTAGGAACGACGAAGGTGGGGTTGAGAGACAGAATTGAGTAGGGTTTGTGCGATCGCATCAATGGGCAAAACCTGTTGGGCAGCCCCTAATTCAATGGCGACCTTGGGCATGCCAAACACCACGGAGGTAGAGTCATCCTGGGCAATGGTCATGCCACCGCTCTGACAGATAGCCTTTAGCCCGATCGCCCCATCTTGTCCCATGCCGGTGAGTAAGATGCCCATTGCATGTCGACCGTAGCGATGGGCTACAGCCTCAAAGGTGACCGTGATAGATGGGCGATGTCCGTCAACTGAGGGCACATCAAGATGAACAAACTGGCCTTTGTGATCAAATGTCAGGTGGTGATTTTCGGCGGGGAAGTAGATATGACCGGGCTGCGGTTTTTGCCCCGGTTGGGCAATCTCGATGGAGAGCGCACAGGTTTTATTGAGCCAGTCGATTAAACCCTGTAAAAAACCTGTGCTGATGTGCTGGACACAAAGGATCGGTGGAAAATCTGTCGGCAGTTTAGCAAATAACTTTTGTAAGGCTTTGGGCCCTCCGGTGGAGGCTCCAATGGCAATCATCCTGGGTTTGTTGTGGTAACGGGCATGCATCAAGGGCAGTCGATGTCGTTTGCCAAGGATTGAGTGGGCCCGATTTTTCTTGAAAACTTTCACCCCAGCGAGCACTAAAATCTTATCGATCAGGGCCTGATTTAACACCGGGTCAACGGGGCTGAGTCCGCCACAAGGTTTAGGGAAAATATCAACGGCCCCCGCTGCTAAGAGGTGAAAGACATTCTGGGGATCATCCTCTTGTACGGAAGAACTCACCACTAAAATGGGGCAGGGGTAGTGAGCCATGACCTCTATGGTCAAGGATAGGCCATCCATTTTAGGCATATGCAGATCGGTACAAATCACTTGAGGCGCAACATTAGGAATCATGGCCAGGGCTTCTAGACCTGTGCTAGCAGTACCCACGACTTCAATTTGAGGGGAGGCCTCCAAAATCCTTTTCAGGATCACCTGGGCGACGGGGGAGTCTTCGACAAGCAACACTCGAATGGACATAGAAGCACTCGTAAGCAGGACGGTGAGATCGGCGTGACAATCTCAAATGAGATAGCGGTTATACCATTGCTTGAAGCACTTTTGCCGTTTGGCTTAAATGCTGTGCCCGGGAATGGGTTTGGTTCAGCCCAGAGACATTGTCTTTGGAGCCGCGATCGATAGCAGCCATTGCTTCTGCTATCTGATGAATGGCATCGACCTGCTGCTTGAGGATGAGTGCAACTTGCTGGTTGTTAAGAACGGCGGTGTCAATCGACGCTTGGATACCTTGAAAGGCCTGCTCAGCATTCTGAGCATTTTGTACCCCGGTGTTCACGGTTTTGGTGCCTTCCTCTGTCACCATCACCGTGGTCGTAATCGCTCTTTGAATCTCATCCACCAGGAAGCTAATTTCTTCGGCAGACTGCTGGCTTTGATCAGAGAGCTTGCGAATTTCATTGGCAACAACAGCAAAACCTTTACCATGTTCTCCCGCCCGCACCGCTTCAACGGATGAATTAAGCGCCAGCATATTGGTTTGATTAGCAAAGTCAGCCACCAGCTGTGAAATGCCCCCAATTTGCTCGGCTTGATCACTGAGGTTGATGATTTGTTCGGCAATGGCCCCCACTTTTCGCTTTAGCATAAACATATCTTCGAGGGTTTTACCCACAGCCTGATTGCCTTCTTGGGTACGCTCCAAGGCCTTTTTAGCAGAAATCATGGCTGCGTTGGCCTGCTCCGATGACTGCTGTGAAGAGACCTCGATTTCATCCATGGTGGTGGTGGTCTCATTGACCGAAGCGGCCTGTTGATGGGCGATTCGTTCTTGCTGGGTGACGGTGACAGCAATCTCACTGGAGGCGGTAGTGACGTTTTGGCTGGTGGTGGCCAATTTTTGGCGGATCCGTTGGGAGAGATAAAACACACTGGCTAACAAAATCAAGTTAGCCAGCAATAGCGCCAGGGTTACTTGCTTAGATTGCCCGATATGCTGCTTGGCATAGGCCTCTGCTGAGAAGACGGTTTGATCGGTCAAATCCCAATAGGTTTCACTGGCGGTCAGCAGCAGCTCGTGGTTTTGTGGGGTCGGGTTGGCTCTGTAGTCAGCTAAGTGGACCTTGATTTGGGCCCAAGCCTGACTTAACTGCTGAGTATTGGCTTGAAACGCTTGATCAGAGAGCTTAATGAGTTGTAGCTCTTCGCTACCGTTAATCAGACCCGCCAAGATTTGATCCAGCTCGGCCACCAGGGTATCCATTTTTTCCGCGGTTTCTGGGCCAGGATTGTCTGTAAAAGGCTCCAGAGCTTCCTCATCATCCAGGAAAGGCTCACTCGGCAGCTCGCTATCGGTTAAGGAATCGCTGTTGTCATCAATCACTGGTTGAGTAAACGCCAGTTTGATTAAGCGCTGGGTTTTGCCCCTGACAATGCCTGCGTAGTTTACGATGCGGGCATCGTTGGTGGTGCTGCCAATCTGGCGGTAGATACCCAGTATGCTAAAAATCGTAAAGAGAGAGAGGACCCCTAAGGTGATGCGGAGCTGAGTCGTGACACTTTGTGATAAATGTTTGAGGAACAGAGATTTGAGCATGGCTGAAAGGGTTGGGTTCTCTCTTGTATTGATTGTTCAGCGTATATTTTGTCGAGTGTATTCTTGGCTCGGATAAGGTGGGAGCTAGACTAGTCTGGCTAAGGTTTCTAGCAAAACGTCTTGGTTGAATTTACCTTTGGGAATGTAGGCGTCAGCGCCAGCGTCAGCCCCGCGTTTGCGGTCTGCATCTGAGGAAAGCGTGGTCACCAGGACGATGGGGAGGTCTTCGTACTCAGGATGTTGGCGAATCTTAGCGGTGAGAGATAGCCCGTCTAAGTTAGGCATTTCAACATCAGAGACCACGACATCAAACTGTCCATTGCGCAGTAAGTTGTAGCCCTCTAGGCCGTCTTCTGCGATCACAACGTCGTACCCAGCGCCTTCGAATAAGCGTTTTTCTTGGGTTCGCACTGGCGGAGAATCTTCGACCAAGAGGATCAGGGGCTTGCGGCGGATATTTTCTTCTGGCAGAGGTGCGGCTGGGGTGGGGCGCTGTAGTGACTTGACCAAATCGGGGGGGTTTAAGATCATGCAGACGTCCCCGTTGCCCAAAATGGTGGCTCCGGTTACGTTGCGAACTCTTTTGAGCAGAGCCCCCTGTGGTTTTAAGACAACTTCCTGGGTATCTAAAAGGTGATCGATAAAGAATCCGCCCAGGCTGTCTCCGACTTTGAGTAGCAGACAAGGGCGACGATTGGATGGTACAAAAGTACTATTTTTGGCGGCAGAGGCCGGTAGCTCTAGCACATCAAAGAGATTTGCAATGGGGACGACCTGATCGTTCCAGGTGATCGTGATTTGGTTAGCATCATCAATGACCATTTGCTCGGGCGAAATTAGCAGGGTGGTCTGGAGAAATTCGATCGGCATGGCATGAATAATCCCCAGGGTCTCAACCAGTACAACGTTGGCGGTGGTCAAACTCGTGCTCACCTGCAGACGAAAGCTGCAGCCTTGGCCGGGCGATGAGTCAATTTGGATGTTGCCCTGTAGACGTTCTACGTTGGTGCGGACGACATCTAACCCAACGCCGCGACCGGAAATTTCGGTGATAAAAGTCCGCGTTGAGAAGCCAGGAGCCAGGATCAGTTCCTGGATTTGGCTGGGGGGCATGGCGTCTAATTCTTCGGCACTGTAAAGCCGACGACGTAGGGCGGTTTGTTTGATCTGGTCTAAATCGAGACCTTTACCATCATCCGTGACTTCGATGACGATACTGTTAGGGGTTTGGTGGCCCCGGACCCAAAGCTTGGCGGTGGGAGATTTTCCGGCGGCGGCTCGTTCGGCGGGGGTTTCTATGCCGTGGTCAATGGCGTTGCGTACGAGGTGCATCAGGGCATCTCGAATGCCTTCGAGGATGCGTTTGTCGGCGGTGGTCTCCTGTCCTTCAAGTATCAGCTCAACCTGTTTGTCTTGCTGGCGAGTCAGATCTCTCACGGTGCGAGGTAAGCTTTGAAACAAGGTGGCGAGGGGCAACAGTCGTAGGACACGAATGCGCTCGCTGAGATCTTCGGTCACCAGGTCTAGCTTGTCGCTGTTTTCTTGGGCCGATCTTCTCAGTGTACCAATCAGCGAATCCAGTGATGTTTCATAGGGATCGGTGCTGCCTGATGCCTGACGCTGGTTACGCTGGGTTTTCCATTCTTCCCAGAGGGTGGCGATCTGTTTAACTTGGGTGGTGGTCTGGGCGATCTGAATGCGGGTGACCGTGAGCTGCTCAGCCCGCCCCATGAGCATATCGAGATCGCTAGTTTGGACACGGATGGTGTCGATCAGGTTGTCACTGGGGGAGGGGCGCAGGACTGGATCAGACGGCGGTGCGAGGGGGGGGGAAGTCGGGGCGCCCGTATCGGAGATAACGGCTCTTAGCTGGTTGAGTATCTGCTGTGAGTTGATGGGGGCTGGGGTACCCAGGCTGGCCTGGTCAACCAGTTGGGCAATGGTGTCAAATCCCTCGTAGAGCTGGTCGCTCAAATCAGGGTCAAGGTTGAGGGTCTGCCGCTGTAAGCTACCAAAAATCGTTTCGATGGCGTGGGTGAGAGCGGCGACCGTCTCGACCCCAGCACTGGCCGAATCTCCCTTGAGGCTGTGGGCCTCTCTCAGTAGCCCTGCCAGAGTGGTAGCGGTCTCTTCTGGGTGAGCTTCCAGGTGGGCAAGCCCAGCTTCGAGTTTACCGAGACGCTCTTTGCTGGTGAGGGCATAAATCTCACGCAGGGCTTCATCTTCGATGATCGGCGATGTGGCTGCCTCGGGGGCTGAAGGGGGTGGGCCCACGGGGGTAATGGCGGTCATCAGCCCCGCGATCACCTGCTCGGTATTAACGGTGCTCAGGGTATCGGTGGTAAAGGCGTGAACGATTTGTGCGATCGCATCTAAGCTTTGATACAGATGGCTACATAACTCCGCGGTGAACACAATCTCTTGCTGTTGCAGGCTCCCGAAAATATCTTCGAGGGCGTGGGTCAGGGTCTCAATGGGCTGAAGATCTGCGGCTCTTGCATCCCCTTTAAGGCTGTGGGCCTCCCGCATGAGACTCGCCAACAGGGCCTTGTCTTGGGGCCGTTCTGTCAGCTGGAGCACACCAGTCTCTAGCTTCTGCAAGCGTTCTTCGCTGGTGGCTTGATAGAGCTGACGAAATTCAGCATCGTCATCCAGACTGGGGGACAGCCCCGCATCCGGTGTGGCGACAGGGGCTGCGACTGGGTTGAGTAATGCCATCGCCGCTGGGAGGTGGACGCCACTGGCTTGGCCAGTGACCGCCTCTTGGATAAGTCGCCCCAGTGCGTCCAGGCTCTGCTCGAGCTGAGTCTGTAGTAAGGGTGTGAGAGTCAGGTTATGCCGCTGTAGATTTTTAATCGTGGCTTCAAACTGATGGGAAAGTTGAGCAATCGAGTCTAAGCCCACTACGTGGGAGTCTGCGGTGAGGCTATGGGTTTCGCGGCGCAGGATCTCAAGCGGGTCTGTGTCTGGAGCCGCGTCGGTGTCTGCCTCGATTGCCAGCGGCGATAGGGTTAACTTGGCGAGGTTTTCTGTCAGCATTTGCAACCGATCGAGGCTGGTCAGCTGATAAATTTCCCTCAGCTCTGTATCATCTAGAAACAGGTTAGTGTCGGGTAAGGGGGGCACCGCAGCTGGCTCAGTCAGACTATCCGAGTTAGGACTAGATGTTGTTGCGGCTATGGCCGTCTCGGTGGGTAGCTGAGTGGCCTGAGCGATCCAGCCGTCGATTAAAGCTAAATCAGTCTGTAGCTGAGCCTTAACCTCTGGGGTGAGGGTTTGCGCTTGGGCCCCGATGGCTTTTAGGGTAGACTCCATCTGTTTGGCCACGGTGGCGACGATGGTCACCCCTAGGATTTGTGAGTCGCCCTTGAGGGCGTGAAGCTCTTTGCGCAGATCGCTCAGGAGCTGATTGGGAGGCGTTTGGTCGGGCACCAGCTGGGTCAGCCCTGAGGTCAGAGTCTGGAGTCGGTTGACACTGGTTAATTGATACAGCGATCGCAGCTCCTCATCGGCAATTAACTCAGGGGCTAAATAGTTGTTTAACGCCTCTGCTGAGGGTTTTTCTCCCTCAGACTGCTTTAAGGTCGGCTCACTGGCGACAGGAGCCTCCACTAAGGGCACAGGCTCAAAATCATGGTTGACATCTTCAGTTGAGGGCGCTTCTACCCAGGGATCTCCTATTAAAGGTGTCCCTGGCGGAGGCCCATTCTCCAGTAGCTGACTCAACTCATCTGTCCAAGCTTCCTCCGTCAGAGGGGCCTCACTCAAAGCTTCCTCGGCTAAAGGTTCTTCTACTAAAAGTTCTTCTACTAAAGGTTCTTGGACTAAAGGTTTCTCAGCCAAAGGTTCTTCAGCCGCAGGAGACCCAATTACAGGGCTCTCATTCATAGGCTCCTCTGCTAAAGCTCCCTCTGCTAAAGCTCCCTTACTCAAAGGTTCTTCAGTCATAAGCGCTTCATTCACAGGGGCCTCGTTCATAGGCTCCTCTGCTAAGGGCTCACTGGCTAAGGGGGCATCTACCCAATTGGTATTGGTTGCCTCCACTACAGGCTCAACCGCTACAGACGCAGGCTCTCCATCGTCATTGACGTTCTCTGCCGATGGCGCACTTGCCACAGGCTCCCCAAATAAAGACTCCCCTGCTGAAGGCCCATTTGCCAAAAGCTCAGCCAATTCATCCGTCCAAGAGACTTCCGTCGAGGACTCATCAGTAGTGAATAGTGCTTCGGTTGAAAGTGTCTCAGCTAAAGGCTCTTGGGCTAAAGGCTCCTCGGTTAAGGATTCACCTGCTAAGGGTAGATTTGCTAGATGAGCATGGGAGGCCTCGGCTAAAGACTCCTCCGAAAACGGTTTCTCTACCCAATAATCCATGGACTCTTCAGCCAGCTGATCCCGTGTCAAAGTCTCCCTCGTCAACGGATTGCTGCCAAAGGCTGGCCCGGTTGAAGGATCCTCAGCCAAGGCGGTATCGGTTAAGTCCTCTGTTAGATGCTCATTGAGAGGGGCCGTCAAAGACTCCCACGCTAAAGGGGGCTCAGCTTGAGCTGCGACGAGTCCATTATCTAACCCAGGCTGATCAGACACAGGACTGACCCGATCTGGCTTAGAACCGTTGGTTGTCAGGGCGGTGCCCTCGCGCAGGTGATCGAGCACACGTTGACTGTCTAGCTCAGCTGGCATCCCCGTGACAGCCGCGTCGATCAGCTGGTCAATGGCCTGTAGACCTTGTTTTAGGAGCCCAGCCAGCTCATTTGTGAGGGTGATCTCGGCCCGTTGGATTTGTTTGATGCGAGCTTCAATCTGCTCAGAGAGCGCTGCGATCTCATCTAAGCCCATGACTCGAGAGTCCCCTTTTAGGGTATGGGCCGCTTTTCGTAGGGTCTCGAGCACTGCTTGATCGTCCGGTTGCTGGGCGAGCTGGTGTAGCCCAGTTTCTATGGTTTGCAGGTGGGCTGTTCCCGCAGTCCGGTACAGCGTTTGCAGTTCTTCATCGTCGATCATGGTCATGGGTTTACACTATCGATAGCGGCTTGGGTGATTTCGCCTTAGCGGGTTTGGCCTTATACCATCTGCTTAAGGTTTGCGGCAGTCTTGTTGAGGTGCTCTGTGCCTGAGAGCGTCTGGCTCAGACCAGAGGCGGTCTCTTTTGACCCCCGATCAATCACAGCCATAGCTTCAACAACCTGACGAATGGCATCGACCTGCTGCTTGAGCGTCAGTGAAACCTGCTGGTTATTAATCACCACGGTATCCATAGACTGCTTGATTCCTTGGAATGCTTGCTCAGCATTTTGTGCATTGTGCACCCCTGACTTTACAGTTTTGGTACCTTCTTCAGTAACCATCACCGTGGCATTAATCGCTTTTTGAATCTCATTGACAAGGTGAGTAATCTTCTCGGCAGACTGCTGACTTTGATCAGAGAGCTTGCGAATCTCATTGGCAACTACCGCAAACCCCTTGCCGTGTTCGCCCGCTCGCACCGCTTCTACGGACGAATTAAGGGCCAACATATTAGTTTGGTTGGCAAAATCAGCCACCAGCTCTGAGATACCACCGATTTGATTAGCCTGGCCGCTAAGATTAACAATTTGATCGGCGATAGCCTCTACCTTTTGCTCCAGGGTAAACATGCCCTCAAGGGTCTCTCCCACAGCGTGGCTACCCTTCTCAGTATTTTCTAATGCTGTCTTAGCTGCCAGTGCAGCGGCATTAGCTTGCTCCGCAGACTGTCGGGAAGAGGCTTCTAGCTCATCCATGGTAGTGGTGGTTTCGTTGACCGAAGTGGCCTGCTGATTAGCAATCCGCTCTTGCTCTGATACCGTAGAGAAAATCTGTTGACTAGCGGCAGAAATCCCGTTGGTCAGCTGTTGGATCAGGCCTACTAGCTGACGCCCTCTCAAAATGCCTAGGGGTAGGGTCACGGCAGAAGCAAAAATTACCACGAAGAAAGCGATGCGCTTAAATGAATTGACAGAAGTAAAAACACTGTCCACGGGGATGGCCTCAAGCACAAATAGATGACGATCCTCTTGACTAGGACTAAAGTTAACTTTGGCGTAGCTAAAGACCTGACCATTGGCTTCAAAAATACCCTCGTCACCTGCCAAAATTGGCTCGGCAATCTCAGCCGGGTAATCAACCGTCAGATTGTCTTCGAGACCTAAGTCGAGGCCCCACTCCTTGGACTCGTCAGGGTGAGAAATATAGTAGCCGTCTGAGCTGACCAGCATGAACTGCTCACCCTCACGTGCTTCTTCTGCGTCTGCGTCTAATTCTGTGACCAGATCGACAAATTCATCTGCAAAGATATTGCCAACAATGATCCCCCGCGAATTGCCGTCTGTGTCTCTGACCGGGGTTGTGTACTGCATAACCGGCTGTTGAGGTTGAATAATGCGCCTTTGCTCTACCTGCAGATTGACACGAGAAACAGCAACTTCGCCGACCTGCAACTGCATCGTTTCATCAAAATAGGGACGATTGGCCTTATTTTGCAACTCTGTATCAGGGATAACCCGAATCTGATCGCGGTTTTCGTTGTCTTTTTCAATGCGGATTAGCTCATTGCCGTTTTCGTCTATGTAGCGAAAATTTTGATATCGCGTCTTTGACTCCAAAAGGGCAATAAAGGTGTTAGCGAGTTCCTCTTTCCAGACTTGAGTGCTGAGCCCTGTTTGTGGATCAGTGCCATCGGCTGCCCTGGCGTTAACAATCCCTTGAACTGGAGCAGATTGACTCAAAAACAAGACATCTTCATTGACGCCATTCAAAAAAGTATCAATGGTGTCAGCTTCCGCTTTAATTTCAGCTTGGACGCGTTCTTTAGCCGTTTCAGAGGCCGCTCTAGAGAAGGAAAGCGTGCCATATAGCCCAACTGCAGCGGGTAACAAATTACTCAACACCAACATCAGTAACAACTGGTGCCGCAGTCGTACCTTTTTGGAAGGCTTAAGAACGTTTGCAATCATTAGGGTTCACCTATTTGAAACTCATTGGGTGTGCAGGAAACCCATGCCATCAAAGGGTGGGTCACAAAAATTGGCTGTGCAGCCAAGGTACGTGTGTCGGTTTCGGTCTAAGCAAGACAGGTAAGACGTTTACTCAACTCGCCTTGAACCATTGAATAACTGCACCCATAACAATCTGACAGATCTGGCGGGCAGACCTGATAGCCACAGAGCCGAAAAATGGCAAAGTCCTAAAAGTCTCTAAATGTAGTGATTTAGTAACTTGCTAGCGATCGGTTGTGATGTTGTCTAGAGTCTATTACAGTGGCTCAATCGGGATACCAGGAACAATAGTAAAGTTGTATATCAACGGTTGAACATACTGAGTACCCAGCCATCCTGGGGGCATAGAGATGCCTGCACAATCTCGCACTTAAAGCCTACAGAGGCCGACAGACTCTGTTGAGATAATTTAATTAGGTTGTTGAAGAGAGACTATCCTGCCTGACAAGCGCGGGCTTGACAAAAAATAACCACAGCTTGGATAGCCCTTTGACCCCATCTGATGGCTGAAGAGGTGGCAATTTGAGAAAAACAAAAATCTAGAGATTGATGGTTGTGTGGTGGATGCCCTATCCGAAAGCATCGACTCAGCCGCATAAATCGTGCAACTCAGCCCGCTGGAGCTTTGCCAAAACTTCATAATAAGGCGGATAAAGTGAAGCTTATGTAAATGTGCGGAAAGCGTATAAAAAAAAGCCTGCTTATACTGGTTTTCTGGGACGCCATCGTGAGCGAGGGACGGTATACCTTATTTAGGTATCAGTGTTTGTGCTTATGCAGCGCTGGGCTGTCTGATGGCTGTTTGCGATCGCGACTGACCTCGACTCCCCATAGCTCGCCAATGATAACTTAAGGGTATGCCTGATAGAGATTGTTGAGAATTGTTTTGAGTCCGCTTAGCAGGGGTGATGTTAGAGAGTAAAAACCGAGAAAGTCTAGAAAAAAGGATAATTCTTGATTTTTAATGAGAATAGTCAGAGCATTCGCGACGCTTGATTGTTTTTCTCTCTGCCTGTTGGATTTACCCGATATTGGGTAGGATACCTCATCTTAATGAGGATGTATGTAACTTAGGGTAAACCCAAAAACAAGCTGCTAGAGCCAACTTAGTTGATGAATTAACTTGAGATTCTTCCAGAAGTTAGCCTCAATACTTGTATCAAATTTGTAAGCGTGCCTGCCTCCGCCATTTGGCTTGATTAATTGCAGGGTTTAACATTGCACCTTCGCGACTCACACCCGCGGCGTCTTAGAAGTCCATCTCGTTCGTCAAACATGTCACCTACGACTCTGATTGAAACCGCAGATAATTTGCCCGGAACCCTAACAGAAATCATCGATAGTCTGCACGCTTTAAATGAGGGTGAACTCAGGCTGCGGAGTGGCGCCAGCACCTGGACGCTCCACCTGTCTGGGGGGCAGCTGATCTATCCCACCAACGATTTTCATCGCGTCAGGCGATGGGACCGCGCCATCCGTCAACAGCGACCTAACTGGGAGTGGCAGATTGCTGACGAGTGGTTGTCACAACCAGACTTTTGGGAATTAAGGTTGCTTGAGCAAGGATTTGCCCAGCGGCAGCTAAGTCTTATTCAAGCAAAACTCGTGCTTCGCAGTGCGTTTCAAGAGTGCTTATTTGAGCTGAGCCGCGAGGTTGAGGTAGACAGTGAATGGGAGTCCTTAGCAAAGCCTTTGTCGCCTAATTGCAACACGGCTGTGCTCTCTGTCAGAGAAATTAAGATGCTGTATCGCAAAGCAGCCAATATGCAACAGGAGTGGCAGGCCGCTAATTTGGGTGATCTCAGTCCGGCGATTGCACCAGTGCTCACGCAAGCAGTTGATTTTGATGCTCTGCCGGTCAATCGCAGATATCTGACCGGTGAGTTTAGTCTGTGGGATATCTCCCTATGGATGGGGCGCTCTGTGACCTGGCTGACCCAATCGCTGCTGCCCCTGGTAGAAAGGGGCTGTTTACAGTTCCAAGAGCTGCCAGATTTGAGCGGGCCGATCGTTGCGCCGAATGTGCCTGCTAAGCAACCGTCAATGCCGGGCCCCTCACCCCAACCGCTTCCAACGCCGCCGCCGGGTCCACCAGATACGCCGGTGGCGCAATCACAGCCACTGATCGCCTGTATTGATGACAGCCCTGTGTTAACGCATACCCTCAAAAAGATCCTGGAGTCAGGGGGCTATAAGATGCTCGGCATTCAAGAACCGATGCACGGATTTGCGCTGCTGATTGAGCATACGCCCCAGATGATTTTGCTGGATCTCAATTTGCCCAATGCAGATGGTTATAGCATTTGTAAGTTTTTAAGAGAGACGCCTGCCTTTGCGAAAACGCCGATCATTATCTTGACAGGACAAGATACCCACGTCGATCGTCTCAAAGCGCGCATGGCCGGGGCGACTGAATTTATAGCTAAGCCCCCCCAGCCCCAAGAACTGTTAGCCACTATCAAGAAATATGGGCTATAAGCGACTGACCGCTAATGCTTGAGCGACCGACAAAAGTTCTGAAATTGACGATTTAGGCTATTTTGGCTGGCGACTAGAAGTCGCTTCGTGTCTATAACCGCCCAGATAGAAGATTTGTCAGTCAACCAGCTGCTAATGCTATCTTATTGAGGAATCTATCCGAAAATCTGATTGACTCTCCTGGGAGGCCAGGTTGCGGGTTTGATATCGTCGATGTTATCTCGTCAAGGTCCTGTGCTTGAGCTGCGTCCGCTTGCGGGTCTCCAAAATATTCCCACGCCTATCCTCTTTTTAGCGGGCTCAATTGAGATGGGGCAGGCATCTAACTGGCAGAACGACATGGTCACCCGGCTCAGCGATGTGAAAGGCTCTGTCCTCAATCCCCGTCGAGAGGCTTGGGACTCAACCTGGCCGCAGGATGCTTCATTCCCACCGTTTCGGGCCCAAGTTGAGTGGGAGCTAGCGGGGCTAGAGCAAGCGGATATCGTGATCTTTTATTTTGAGTCTATGACCAAGAGCCCTGTGACCCTGTTAGAGTTGGGGCTAACCGCTCGGGCCGTCTGTGCGGGCCAACAGACGCTGGTCTGTTGTCCGTCTGGGTTTTGGCGTAAGGGTAATGTGGATATTGTCTGCGAGCGGTGGGGGATGCCTCAATTTCAGACCTTGGATGATTTGGTGGTTGAGCTACGTCATCGCCTGGCCAAGAACGGTTAAGCTTTACGAAGCGCCAAGCAGCGTTTTGTCTGAGGGCTGCTGGCCTCTATTTGAAAAGCGTCTACCGAGGTTTGTAAGTCATCTGTGAGTCCAGCCGTTTTTTGCAGCAGGTCTGCAAGCTGATCAGAGGATGCGGAAACCTGTTGTGACATTTGCGCTATCTTTTGGCTGACGCCGACAATCGTTTGAGAGAGTTCTGATTGTGAGGTGGTTTCATCATTAATCACCCGGATTGCTTGATCCATTTGACTGGCAGCAGTCAACAGGCTTGTCATCCCCGCTTGGGTTTGGGTGACCAAGTGTATCCCCTCTTGGGCCTGAGTTTTGCCAAAGGTCATCGCTTCGGTGATGTGATCGGTCTCTATCCGAATTGTGTTGAGGGTAGTCTCAAGAGTCTGGGTCACCTGTCTGGCTTGATTGGCAAGTTGACTCATCTCGTCAGCTGCGATCGCAAATTTGTGACCATCCTCCCCGGCTTTGCTGGCTTCCAGGCCCGCATTAATCGCCAATAGATGGGTTTGCATGGCAATGTTGTCCAACCAGGCAACCATTTGAAAGACTTGCTGGGACGCGTCTTCTAAAGACTGGACCTTTTTATCACTGACATGGATAATTTCTTGTAACGTCAGCATTGTTTGGGCTGTTTGCTCCAGGGTGATGTCGTTGAAGGTTAAGGTACTTGATGACGTTTGCGCTGCCCTTTGGGCTTGATGGGTCGCTGCTTGGGTGGTTGCCAATGAATGCCGTAGGGTTTCAAAAGACTCACAGGCAAACTCAGTTAACTGGGCTTGGTGTGCTGCTTCGTTTGAGAGCGTCTGCAGCGCACTGTCCCCATTACTCAAACCTGTGTTGACCTGGGCTGTATTTTGTTTTACGGCGACAATCATCTGTCTAATGCTTTCAAGCAGGGCATTAAAGCAGTCAGCCACGATGCCAATCTCGTCGTCGGAGACCTCTGCCCGCACTGTAAAATCGCCTCGGACAGCGGTTTCTACCTGATTGAGTAAGTTAACCAGCTGATTTTGCAGCTGATCCTTTTGATGCTTTTGAGTGTAGAGTGTTTCGGCAAATAGGCCACTGCGTTCTTTTTGTAAAAACAGATTTGCCTGCTCCAGGGCATAACCTAGCTGGTGGCCAATCTGATTTAAGAGAGAAATTTCATCGGGCCGCCAGTTTTGGGGGTGATCGCACCGATAGGCCATCAGCAAGCCTATCAGGCTGCCGTCAACTAAGATCGGAACCGCTAAATGATTTGGGTTGGCAGCGGTGATCAGCTGCATCGGACCATAAGCAGTGGACTCGGTTAAATGAAGATCATTGAGTTGTGCAGGGTGATGGGCAGAGCCTAGTTGATTGTTAGAGGCTTGACTATCAGAGTCTGCGAGAATTGTGCCTTGAGAGTCTGACTCAAAGCTGTAGACAATCATCCGGTCGGCTGCGATCGCAGTTTGAGTCTCCTGCACAGCGGTTGCTAAAATTTGTTGAGGATCGAGAACGGCCCGAAGATTCTGAGTAAGGGTGTAAAGCTGCTGTTCTCGCTTGGCGACGGCTTGTTGCTGCTGCCGTGAGACTAACTGGGCTAGGGCATAGCCCACTTGAATTGACAGAACCTTTAGCCAGTCTTGCTCAAGATATTCCCAAATGCGGGCATGGGTACATTGATGGATACAAAGCAGCGCCACCAGTTTATCGTTGACTAAGATCGGCGCGACCAGGCTGGATTGAACGTCGGTGTCTGCCAACAACTCAGGATGGCATTGGGGTAAGACGTGACTTGAGATCTGATCCGAGCTAGAAATCTGGCCAGCTTGGTACTGTCTGAGCAGGTCTGGGGAGATCGGGTGGTGGATAAATTGGCCGAGGACGCTGGGCCAATCGTGTTCAACGGCCTCGGCGATTACCTGCGCGCTTTGATAGTCAGGGTCAACTCGATAGACCAAAACGCGATCTGCCTGCAACAGGTCATGAATGCCGTTGACGGCCCTCTGAAAAATGGCTTCTGAGGTTTGGAGCCTCTGAATTTGAGCAGTGAGCGCAGCAAGTGCCTTAAATTGCTGGGATTGATGCTCATAATGCTGCACCTCATCCATCAGAGCCTGTTCGGCAGTGGTAATGTTGTCGGCAAGCTGGTTAAAGGTGACGGCTAGCTGCCCTAGCTCGTCCTGGGAAGAGATCTCTGCTCGGGCCTGCCTCGCGCCAGATGCAAATTTGTGAGCGGTATTTTGTAGCCGTTTGATCGGGTTAACGAGGGTATTTCCTAAGAGCATGGCCACGCCCACATCAATCAGCAAGACAACGATAGCCACGAGGAGTTGTATCGACAGACTCTTGATTAGCAAATCATTCAAACCTTGCTCTGATAGACCACGCACTAAGAGGGCCGTAGGTTCACCATTGCCCGGTTGCATCATTTGGGCGGCAACGGTGTAGGTTTGCTCGTTCAGGGTAAGCCGATGGGTGATCACCTGGCCCTCAGCGGCGATCGCCTGGGCTAAAAAGTCGTCGTTGGGCAAGGGCAGATTTGCCAGAGGAGCTGGGTCGCTCGTGCCATGGGTCGTGCTCGTCAGGGGAACGCTCTCAAACTCACCCGTTGATTGTTGGATATAAAGTATGCTGTAGCCATTTTCATCAGACATCAGCGCCGCTGGGAGCGCCGACAAATTGCCACTGGTGTCATACTCTAGTTGACTCATTGCCAGCTCTGATTTGGCTTGATTGGCCAGCTGTGTTCTGCCATTGGCCATGATTAAAGCAGTGCTAACACTGATTAGCCCTACCACCGTAACCACATCAGAGAGCACCAACCCAAGCAGTTGTTTACCCCGCATAGAGAGTTTAGATATACCCTTGAGGTGAGGAGATAACCTGTCTTTTGATGATGCTTGCAAAGCATTAACCGGGGTGGACTGAACCCTAGATAAATTAAGACGGTTGTTGGTTAAGTTGTATGGCATCATCTTTCAGAATTCCAAATCAGAGCTGAGAATTTTTGGGATGTCTTGGGAAATGTCTAGTAATTCTTATGAGGTGTCTGCCGGTGAGGCGTCTGCTGGGCAATTCAGCAAAACGCTACAGGCGCGAAAAGTTAAGGCAGTCTCAAGACCGCGAGTCAGTGCTTTATTCCCGCCTGGGAGGGGCAACGGCGTGAGTTGGTTCGATCGTGTTAGTCCGCGTCGCGCAGGCGAATTAGACAGGGGGCATTTGCGAGAGCGGTTCTCAGGGAGAAGTTGTAGTGCGTCTACAACCGCCTAACGGCAGAATATATCAGTAAACAGGGTTGTTGTTTGTTGTGGTAGTGCCCGTGATGCAGAGTCTGTTTGAATTAAGAATACACATCAAATGAGTTATGGGGATGCGGAGTCTCACCCACCTTAGGCGTGTTGGTGTCGAATCAAAGGTCAGTAGGATCAAGGAGATTGTGAATATTCTTTCTCAGTCTTTTTACACGAGCTGTTCTTTTCTCAGTGAGTTCACGGGTATATCGTCAGTGTCTTAGGGAATTTATCCAAGTGAGCGGGGCTGCAAAGGCCGAGGCCCCCTTGGCTTCAGACAATGCCCCTAGACTACGTACGTGTTAGCACTGAGAATCACGAATTGCTACTACGGTCTTTTGGTTTGAATAAGGCTAGGATTCATCAGGATTGTCCAGAGGCCGATGCTTTCGTTTGGCTAATTCTGTGACTAAACTCATGAGAAAGCTCACAGTGAAAATTAGCCCTAACCCCTATCTAATAAAGGATTTTATGATTTAGGCGGGCAGGGTAAATATTGGTTTTGGCACTTGCAAAAGATATAGCTGATCCAATTATCTTAAGATTTTAGCTTTAAGCGTGAATACGGGTTTCTACGGAGAGGACAAATCCGCCCGTTGTTAATGTGGATGCTCGGGCGGATTCGATTCTGGCCTAAACCTTGGCTAGTTTGAACGCTGCCCCCAGACCAGCGCCCATTTCTTCTGGGGTGATCTTGCCGTCGTGGTCTATGTCGAGGGCATCAAAGACCGCGTCAGAGCCCATCCATTCTTCGCGGGTAATAAAGCCGTCACCGTCGAGGTCATAGGCGCGAAAGACGTCTTTAGCAGCGTGGCCAACCACAGCTTGCCCGTCCAGCTGGGCCAGGCGATCTGCCAATAAAGATTCTAAAGATTCGAGAGCTTTTGTAAATCCTTGAATGCCCTCGGCTAGCTTTTCCGACGCCATGCGGTCTTCGGCATGCATTTTGTCAAAGGTGGCTTTGTCTACGGAGATTTTCTCAAGCGCTAAGTCAGTTGCTTTCTCAGGTGAGAGCTTACGGGGGAGATCACCCGTCATCTCATCCAACTGAGCCAGCAGCTTGGGCGAAATCGTCAGCAAATCGCACCCTGCTAACTCGGTCAGTTCGTCAGTGTTGCGAAAGCTTGCACCCATGACCTCCGTGGAGTAGCCAAATTTTTTATAGTAGTTATAGATTTCGGTGACGGACAAGACACCCGGATCTTCTGCAGGTGGGTATGAGTCTCTGCCAGTGTCTTTTTTGTACCAGTCAAGAATCCGCCCTACAAATGGAGAAATCAGCGTGATGCCTGCCTCTGCACAGGCAATCGCCTGGTGTAGGCCAAACAGCAGCGTCAGGTTGCAATGGATGCCCTCTTTCTCTAGGATCTCGGCGGCTTTAATACCCTCCCAGGTGGAGGCAATCTTGATCAAAATTCTTTCACGGGAGATGCCAACGGTTTCATATTGAGAAATCAGATCGCGGGCGGTGGCCAGGGTGCCCTCGGTATCGTAAGACAGCCGGGCGTCAACTTCGGTGGAGACCCGACCAGGAATAATTTCAAGGATTTTGCGGCCAAAGGCCACGGCCAAGCGTTTGAAGGCAAGATTGGCAACTTCCTGTGCATCTGCATTGGGGCCAGCATCGGCCTTAGCCATTCGCAACGTTTCGTCCACAATGCCCTGATACTGAGGCATCTGGGCCGCCGCCGTAATTAAGGAGGGGTTCGTTGTCGCGTCCCGTGGCTTGAACTGCTCGATCGCTTGAATATCGCCAGTATCGGCAACCACGACAGTCATTTCACGCAATTGCTCCAGGAGGGTCGGTGCCATAGTGTACTCCACTGTATTTTTTAGCGACTGGGTTTATTGATCACGCCTGTATTGTAGTCACACCAGGACGAGCTGTCCGTAATCTAAAGACCGATTTTGGAAACCTAAAGGCTAATTGTGGAAGGGTGCAAAGGTACCCACCAGGGTGCTGCGATCGCAAGCCCCATCAGCCATTCTAAAAGATATAAACATAACTGACATTTCACTGACATCTAAAAAATCCATGCACGACTATGTGATTCGCGGCCGTGTCATTGGGCAGGGTTGCAACAGTTTGCGCGTTGAAGCTTGGGATAAAGACTTGATTTGGGATGATCCGTTGGGGATGGCCACTACCGATGCCCAGGGTAAGTTTTTAATCCGCTTTGATCGGTTTACGTTTTGGGATTTGTTCCTGGAGCGTAAACCCGATCTTTATTTCAAAATTTTTCGGGCTGATACCTTAATCCACAACACTGAGAATAGCGTGCTGTGGAATGTGAGCCGCCCCGATATTGAAGTCTGTATTGAAATGGCATCTACCGAAATTCCGATCGCTCAACCCCCTATACATCAAGGAGGAAAACCTCAGATGGTCAGTCATGGCACCCTGCATTTGCGCAGCGGCTACGGGCCCTATTCGCCCTTCGATGAGAGTGGAAAGTTTGGTCGCCTCTTCCCCTATCTCAAGCCCTTTGAGGCCAGCGATGAATGGCTGACCAAAGTGGCCGAACTGATGGATGACGAAACCCTCGACGACGCCACCCGCGATAGCCAATCGATTGCCGCTGGGTTTACGTTTTTGGGTCAGTTTATCGACCACGATATTACCTTTGACCCCACCTCTAGCTTAGAAAAGCAAAATGACCCGATTGCGACCCGCAATTTTCGCACCCCGCTGCTAGAGCTAGATAACCTTTATGGCTCTGGGCCAGAAAGCAACCCCTACCTTTATGACCAGGACCAGGATGGCAAGTTTCTGCTGGGTGAAGACGGCATCGACCTACCCCGAAATACTCAGAAGGTCGCTCTGATTGGCGATCCGCGTAATGACGAAAACAAAATTGTGTCGCAGCTACAGCTGGCGTTCCTGAAATTTCACAACGCCGTCATCGATCACCCGACCGTCCAGGCGTATCCCAAGGGACAGCGCTTTGAAAAAGCCCAGGAGATTGTGCGTTGGCACTATCAGTGGATCGTGCTCCATGAGTATCTGCCGCTGACGGTCAGCCAAGAACTGGTCGATGACATTTTGAAAAATGGCCTGAAAATCTTTAAATGGAAAGTCGAGCCGTTTATCCCGGTTGAGTTCTCAGTGGCGGCTTTTCGCCTCGGGCACAGCCAGGTGCGCAATCGCTACCGCGTGAATGAAAAACTTGAGGCAAAGCTGTTTGAGCTGAGTTTCTTTAATCAACAACGCGGTATCACCCAAGACGAGAAAGTAGATTGGCGTTTCTTTTTTGAGCTAGATGTCCACTGTCCTCCCCAGGCCAGCCGTAAGCTAGACCAAAAGCTAGCCAACATTTTGAAAGATTTGCCCGCCCCCATTGTGGGACCTGACGACCAAAGACGTTCGCTGGCGTTGCGAAACCTGCTGCGCGGTAAGTCGTTTGGGTTACCCTCTGGGCAGTCGGTGGCCTGTGCCATGGGCATCTCACCGTTGCCCAATGAGAAATTAGGGCTGGCGGGTATTGAGGTCAGTGGTGAAGCCCCTGTAGAGGCCCCCCTGTGGTACTACATTCTCAAAGAGGCCGAGCTTTACAGCGGCGGTGAAACCCTGGGCCCCGTTGGCGGTCGCCTGGTGGCAGAGGTTTTGGTTGGCCTGCTGGTGGGTGATTTTAAATCTTATCTGACCCTCGATCCTTGCTGGAAGCCGTTTTTAGGCAGCCGTGAGGGCGAGTTTACGATGGCTGATTTACTCCAGGTGGCTGGGGTCGCTTAGAAATTCCTGCCCCTCACAAGTTGACTGTCTCGTCTGACAATCCCCTCTGACCAGAGTCTACCAGGGCTCTGGTTTTTTTTAGGAGGCAGGCCCCTCGCCCCTCGGTATCGGGGACAATCAATCGGGATTTTGCATTATGCCCGTAAAGACGTCGCGATCGCATCGCGCAGTATCGACAACCCCAGTTCAATTTCCTCATCAGACACCGTCAGAGGGGGGGCAATCCTGAAAACACCGCCCATCCCTGGCAGGTTAACAATATTCATACTTAAACCCAGGTCCAGGCACTTTTGAGTGATGAGGGCTCCTAAATCAGGGGCAGGGGCTTTGCTTTGTCGATCACAGACAATTTCCATGCCGAGGAGCAACCCCCGTCCTCGGACATCGCCAATGCAGTCAAATTCATCTTGTAGCAAGGCCAGCCCTTGCTTGAGCTTTTGCCCAGCGAGCTGGGCCCTCTCGGTAAGATGGTCCCGCAGCAGCACCTTCAAAACAGTCAACCCAACAGCGGCAGGCAGGGGATCTGAAACATGTGTGGTGTAAAAGACAAATCCACGGTCGTGACATCTCTGCTCAATCTCGGCTGAGGTCAGCACCGCCGACAGAGGCAACCCCGCCCCCAGGGTTTTAGACAGCGTGAGAAAATCTGGAACCACCCCGTCTTGCATAAACGCAAACATTTCTCCAGTTCGACCCAGGCCGGTTTGAGCTTCGTCGAGGATCAGCATCATGCCCCGCGCTTCGCAGTGCGCCTTGAGCGCTGTGAGATACCCCACTGGCAGCTCAAGAATGCCCCCCGCACTCAGAATCGGCTCGGCAATAAACGCAGCCAGCGCTCCGGTCGATTGGCGATCAATCAGCTCAAACCCATAGTCAAGCTCAGCCCGCCAGTCATAGTCAGCGCACTGGCCAGCGGTGGGGCCAAAGGTCGGGCGATAAAAATTGGGAGCCATCAAGGCAATGCCCCCCACCCCCAGCGGGCCATACCCTCGCCGCGCTGCTGAATAGGTGGCCGCCGCTGCCCCGCCGGTCATCCCATGCCACGACTGGGCAAAGCCAACCACTTCATAGCCCCCGGTGGCTAGACGCGCCATTTTTAGTGCAGCTTCATTGGATTCTGCGCCGGTACTCAACAGCAAAACCCGATCCAGCCCCGGTGGTGCCAGAGATGTCAGGGCTTCTGCCAGGTCCACCACAGGCTCTGACAGCATGCCGCTAAACAGGTGATCGAGGTTGCCAATGGCCTGACGAACGGTCTTGACTACGTCTGGGTGACTATGGCCCAAAATGGCGCTCATCTGCCCCGAGGTAAAGTCAAGCACTTGACGGCCAGTGCGATCGCAGATAAAAGACCCCTCTGCACGGTGAGCAATAAAGTCTGAAAAAGCACCCCCATAGCGAATTAAGGACGTTTGGGCCCGCTCTAATACGGACTTCTTAGCCGTTGCAGACAAAGACGGGTCCGTTTTTGGGGTTTTGTCAGACGCTAGCACCATGGGTTTGCCTCACTCACAGGTTATAAGGGCACCGCTAAGTTTAACGCGGCGGCTATAGTCTGGAATATGTCAATCTTGAGACCATGACAATTACACCTGCCCAAATCCAAACCTGTATCCTCACCCAGGTAGCCCAGCGCGGCCCTGACAAAACCATCTGCCCCTCCGAGATAGCCCGCGCGCTCGGCGGTGACGATTGGCGCGGCCTGATGGCACCCGTGCGTGAGCAGGGTAGGCAGCTGGCCGCTGCAGGCAAAATTTGGGTCATGCAAAAGGGGCAACGGGTGGATGCAGAACGGGCTAAAGGAGCGATTCGGTATCGGGTGGGGGGTGGGTAGTAGGTAGTGGGTAATGGGGGGTGGGTATTTCCTTACGGTAAGAAAATATGTTTGAGTACGCCTCCGGCAAAAATGGTGGTGGCGATCGAAAGGGCGATAGGTCGCCAAGGTTTTTGGGCTTTGGCGGTTTTTATCTGCTCAAAGACTTCTAATTTCTTGCCAGTCCACGGTTCTGTATCTGGCAGCTTTTGACTAAACCGCTCTGCTGAGTGCAGCTTTCCCTGGATGAGAAATTGATCGATTTGCTGGACAATCTGCTCATAAGACTGTTCCGTTTTTGCAATGTCTTGTAATAGTTGCTCTCGCCTGTTGGCCCAGGCCGGGTGCTGGCTTATCTGCCGAGCCATCTGACTCGCTTTGATCAAGTCTCCTGCATCAAGTGCTATCCGGGCTTCGCGCTCATAGTGCCGGTTGTCAGCCCATTCCCGTTGCCACTGGTCGAGCAGGCTTCGGCTGATGGTATCCAGCGGGCTATTGTCTGGGATTGCTCTCAGCTTTGCCAATGCCTCTAAAAATTCATCGGTTGGTGCGTAATAATCTTGCTTGGCCAGGTCTAAAATCCGCTGCGACCAGTTTCGAATTTGCTGCTGTGCCGGTGCTTGCAATGGGCCACCAGATATCTGACTGGCAGTGGTAATAGCCTTCTTTAGGTGACCTGCAGCGGCCAATTGCTCTGCTTTGCTTAGCCAAGCCTGAGCTAATGGCGCGTAGCACCGCTCTGATAAACGCTGGGCCCGTGGGTAAAAATCTGAGTCAGCGGATATTTCAGAAAGAACCTGCACGCAACCCTGGTAATTTTCCTCAGCTGCGAGGGTATAGGCTCGATCAAGCTTATGCCATTGCAACTGCTCGAGATGTTGCTGCTGGTGTTGGGCATTAAGTACAGTGTGCTGCTGCCAGTTGATGTAGGTGGTGTAGGTGGTTGCGATCGCAATCACCACAAACCCCAGGGTCAGCACCACTGCTGCCACTAAATACCTGAAATCAGTATCCTGCTGTTCAGGTTTTGACGGGTTAAAAGCCATAACTGAGGTCTCCTAGGAATCAGGAAAAGTGATCAGGTGATAACGCCGTTGTCTGACCAGGGCTGTCATCATCATTAACGACTCAAAAAAACCTTGTGAAGAATGTCACAGGCACTGCCCTCGCTCCTTTTGTGTGGCCAAACAACAAACTGACCACCAATCCCTACGCCATAAACCGTATAGCCGGGTAAGTGAGTGGTGTATTGGGTAAAAAAGAGGTAGTTCCTGGGGGTGTCTGTATAAACAGATAAAACCCGTTGAACAACCTGGGTTGTCAATGGTCTCAGTTTCTCGCAGTTTCTCGCGGGGCCACTCGGAGCTGCCTGGCAGCACAAGGATTGAAACTCTTCAGTAACATAACTGGTATAGTCGCTTTTGTCTTTGGGATTAGAGCCCGCTAACAGTAGACCTATCAAGCAACTCATCAACAAAAATTTAGCTCTTTGCATCATAGCCTCCAGCCACGCTCGTGGCGATCCATGATTTCAATATCTGTTGCTTTGAGCCACAAACTGTACTCCTCCAGGTACTGATTCCAGAGCAGACAATGGTATGGGATAACAATCAGCACGTTGTTTCGACGCCCTATTGCAAGAGCAGGCTGAGCGGGTCGTAAAGTCGCTTGACAGCTTATCTCAAAAAGCTCAGCCCGCCAACTCGAGCCCCTAGCTTTAACACGCCCGGCCCTGTATGGGCCAATCGCATCGGTCACAGAGCAGTCTTGGCCTTTGGGAAACATTGTAATGGTGTCCTCTACAAAAGGAGAGGCATGTGCCAACAGATTGGAGGTTTGAAACCAGTGCATAGTAAAAAATCCTTAAAAAAACGCAGGTGGATGAAATCAGCTAAAAGCCTCTTCAGTCCACCTGCGGAAGTCACATCAGTCAGGTTGGTGTATTCAGTTATGTCAAAACAAATGAAAAGGGATGCTTAATCTCCGCCTACAGATACCTCTGCATCAGATCACGAATCACTCGATTAAACCAGTGAGAGATGCTCTCAAGCTCTTCTGGTGACAAATTTTCCAAGTGACTAGCACCTGACTGAATCTGCACTTTCTGCTGCCTTTTACGCTCAACCCAGATGTTAGCAGACACCATACCAAACCGCTCTGTCATCAGAATCTGTAATTGCTCAACGATCATCAAAATAGAGGTAAGTGGCAGCGCCAAGCAGATCCAATCTTTCGAGTCTGCATTTGCATTTGCAAATTGATCGAGCTGGGCTGATACAGCTTTTCGTGATTGGGGGTCATAGACAAGGATTAGCTTAAAATGACCCGAATAATCCTTAATAATCTGGGGCCAGTTGACATATTTAGATCTGCGCATGAAACTGATGCCTCTAAATTTTTTGGTTGCTGAGCAATAGCGATCAGCAAAAATAATCTTTTTGATTAATTTCATTGTAAAGCTTTGAAAAAAGACCTTATGTCAAATAAGCTACATATAACTACAAAATACGTATTTCCCAGTTATTAGTACTTAAAATCTCTGTGATATGGCCTATTAAAAGCCATATCCTGGTGTGTATCGATTCCTCAGCTAGGAGACAATGCCAGGGACAGGCGGAGCACATACCTCAATACAGACGTCTTAAACTGATTAAGTTGAGTAATTTAGACTACTTTGTCAGATGTATAGTCCATATTATTCAGATAGCTTCTATCGGGTCTTAGGCGCATCCAGAGATTCAAAGAGTACAAAATGAACTTTCTGGCTGTAGTTTAGATTAGAAGTGTAGTGTGTCTTGCAGACTTGAGGCATAGGATTGGCATAGACTGCTCGGACGGGTAAAGGCAAATTGCTGAGTAGAGCTATCACTCAAAGCGTGGGTAAAGTTATGAGCAGAGACTCCAAGAGTGAAGAACGTAGACGACGTGACTCTGAAGATCAGATGCGCGATCGCGATGTGTATCGCTATCTATTGGCGCTAACTGACTTGCAGCTTTCTAGTAAATCTAAGACGCCTAATGAGACCAGCATTGCTAAGCAGTGGGGCGTTGAGGACAATCGAATTTTTATTCGCCGGATGCTGCGCTCCGTTTTATTCGATCGGTTTTACAAAAAAAAGGGTGAAAATCAGCCGCCCCCTGTCCCAGGGTTGACCCTATCTAAGCTGGTCAGCATCTTATCCGCGCTAGAAGCCTACCAGCGCGAGCAGCAGTTCCAGAATAACGAGGCTAAAATACCTCGCCTTATTACTCGAGCAGAAAAACTTAAGGCACTTCGATTATTTTTTCAGCTACTACCAGAGGAACGGCAGCAGCTTGGTCTTGAATTGCATCCTGGGCAAATCTTCCTCAGTCAGATATTAGAGCTAGCCAACACCCCAACGGTCAATGGCAAACCCGCAGATGCAATCAGCCTTTACAATTTCTTCCTGCGGCAGTCAGAAGGCGCAGCTTTAAGTTTTGCCGAGGCGATAGATCAATCAGACAAAGAGTCCTCACAAGCCTACATTCAAAAAATTGTCACTCAGCATACTCAGCAATATTTCGCAGGTTTGTCTAAAGCGAACAAAAATGAACTAGATAAAAAGCTGATTGAGAAAGTAGAGCGTGAGATTGGTCGGATTGAGCTACAATCTGGCATAGAGCAGGTTAATAGCTTTCTGAAGAAGGATGAGGTACTAACCCGAAACAATCGCTTGCTGAATTATCTAACAGCGGATTTCATCCAACGTTTGGCACATTCTGTTATCGATAATGAGCTAATTACAGACGAATTTCCTATCCATCTGAAGTTCTTTGAAATTGAGCGAGTTAAACCGCTCCCGCTCTACATAAAACAGGCCCAAGAGACAACAGGTCTCTTGAACCCTTTTTTGCTGCAAGACAGCCACGAGGACGAGAGCGTAAGTGGCTTAGAACGCCAGGTGGCTTATCGGGTCAGAGCCCACTTTTATATCAAGGTGCCAGAACACTACAAGGCTACCTTCGAAGATTTAGCCGTCATTAATCGAGTGTCAGGCCAGCGGCGGCTGGAATTTTCTGAAGAAGTTGTTGGGATTGGCTGTCCAACGTCTCACATTATTGCAGTGATTAACCGAGTTCTCCTTTGGGATATTCCGGTTCTCAAAGGATATGCATCGCTGGCTGACGGGGTTTATTGCAACGATGAGATTATGGGGGGGACGCCCAATAGCCCTGTATGGTCTCACTGTATAGCTAGATTGTATAAAACCCAAGATATTCACAACGCGATCGAATCAGAAGACTCTTGTGATGCGATCGCAACCACCGTAGAAACTGCCACAGCTGACTTTTGTGGTTTTGACTTGCTAGAAACCACTGCCAAAGCTGCTCTATATGCTCGCCTGAAGTTGATTAAACAAAC
>JBCDDJ010000012.1:0-36519 GCA_039180385.1 Cyanobacteria bacterium P01_G01_bin.38
CCCGACTTGGACTACGGCTTAGCAAACAGCGATGGCAGCTATGCCAAGAGGAGGATGCTATGAAAGGTTTCTATCTCACTGTATTGTCCCTGTTGCCTGCTTTGCTATTCACAGGGTCTGCCCTGGCTGGCAGAGGTCCCGCCCTGGCTGAACATCCTGTTGATGATCTACAGGCATCCAACGTTCGGCAGTTATTGATTACAAATGAGTGCGCGGGCTGTGATTTGACGGGGGTAGACTTGAGCGGGGCTCATTTGATCGGAGCCGACTTGCGCAGCGCCGATCTCACTGGTGCTGACCTCTCTGGCATTAATCTCGAGGGGGCTGACTTGACGAAGGCCAATCTCACCGATGCCAACCTGACCGGAGCATTTTTGACCAACGCCACCCTGGCGAGGGCTGATCTGGACAATGCTAATTTTACTCAAGCTCATCTCTACTATGTAGACGTGACGGGTGCCTCAATGGAAAATATCAATTTGGCTGAGGCCACCGTGATCGGCACCCCCATTAGCATCGGCGGTCCCGAGGAACCGCTGGAGGAGCCGCCCTTCGTCGTTCCTGAAGATATTTGGCGGCTCAATCCCCCCAGTGGCCCCGACATGTTGCCTAACAATCTAATTGATGTGCCTCCGGAGATCGTTCCCGAGGTTTAAGAAACAAGCCGTGCAGAGCCAGCAGACAGGATAATCATCGGATCGTGAGAGATAAAATACCAAAGGGGGGCTCCCATGAGGGGGAGCCCCGACAAAGAGGTGGTACCAAATTCTAATAATTCGTATCCGAAATATCTCCTTCAAACGGCTGTACACCCGTCTCTGGGTAGTTGTCATCAGTGGGGCTAAAAATGCGTCGGGCGGCTCCCAAGAGCCACTCGCTGAAATTTTGGAGGGCCTTGTTAATCGAGGTTGAACGGTTCTGTAATCTGCCCATGGTAAGTCTCCTTTTTCTAGTTATGTTTTTTGGTAGAATAATTGAGTTTCCAGCAATGCTCTAAAAACTGAACTTTCTCTGCTTGATCAAACTTAAATGGATTTAGAATCAACCGCTTGTTTTTGTTAAAAAGTGGCTGATTCAGGTAGTGCCACAATACCAGCCAGAAATAGCTGGTTTTATAGGTGTTTGTCATGATAACCCTCCTCTGCCTTTTGTCTCTGAGATAGGTGAAGACCGTTGAAACTCTTCTCAAGCGCCAGTATCGATGATTCTGGCCATGACTCCAGAGGTCATATTATGTTCTGGCATTGATTTCTAAAGAGAAACTTCTCACACTTTTTATGTTACAGAGAGAAGTTGAAGATATTGTGGGGAACCCTTATTGCCTGATCTCAGAGGAATTGAGCATTATGCATAAGCGCGAATGCTAAGGGGGCATGTCCATATCCCCGTAAGGGTAAGCGTGCTCACGAGCATAGGGCAAGAATATGGGAATCTTGTGAGGAAATGGGATGCTCACGGAGCTGAAAAAAGGAAAAGCCCAATGCTAAATAGCATTGAGCCTTTGCCTTATCGCGGCAAATATGACGGCATCCCATCTCCAGAAAACAGGCTCCCTGATGCTATCCCTTGGGATAGCATCAGGGGTATGGATGTCGCGCAAAACCCTAGCTCGTGGCTGTATGGCTGCGGTCATAGCCGCCAAAGTCATGGGGCGTCTTACCTTGGATTTCACTCTCATACTGAGTGGCATCTTCTGCGCTCAGGCCCACTTCCTCATTGAGCCGACCCAGCATTGATTGTTCCCGCTTCCGAATCCTGCGATGGCGGCACATGACAAGGTTTCTCATCCGCTCAAGGATACTCGGCGTTGCTGACTCTGATGCTGTTGTAACCGGCTCAGTGACTGCAGCAACCTGGACGACCGCCCCACTGCGATAGGGAACTCCTCGCCATGTCAGGTCAAAGCTAAGCTGCTCGGGCACTTCTGCGAGTGCATAGAAGGACACTGGCGCACCACGGTAGCTCCCCATTGCATACATGGGTGCAAATTTAGGAATTGGATTGGGCGTATAGTCGTAGCTGACGCCGCGATAAGTGAGTAACATTCTCCTTGCCTCCTTAAATCAAAATGAGGCGCGTTCCTTCGGGATAACCCCCTACTTCCGTCTCTCTCGAAGCTTTCTAACGGGCCTTGGGCGGTTCTTAGAGGTCATCTCACTCACACCATCCAGTCAGAGAACCCAGTAGAGAGATGAACGTTTTCTGCTTTCATCTGTATTGTATGATACCGTTTCACAAGAATTTCATTTTCTCAACACTTTGAGATAAGATTTCACAACTCCCACGCCAAAAAACCTGCAATCTGGCTTGCTAATGTGGTCGGATCAAATGGTTTGGTAATCACGCCCTTAGCCCCGACCGAATAGAATTTTCGACTGGCGAGGCCAAAGCCCGTACCACCTCGCTGCCGCGAGTCTGAGGCATCGACCTGCTGAAAGCGTTCAAAGATAGTCTCTAATAACATGGTGTTTGACCAGCTGATCAGCCTCCGCAGGCCGTCTTTGCTAACCCAAGCGTTCTCATCCTGATTGGGTGCGTGCCCCTGGCTAAGTTGCTGAAACACAGCTTGCACCGCTGACCTTTCTTCCGGCGGAATCAAGATACCCCAGATCGGTTGACCGATTAATTCAGCAGCAGCGTAGCCCGAGACTTGTTCACAAGTACGATTAAACCTGACAATGCTGCCCGCTCGATCTAGCACGATGACTGATGCCTACCAGGCCTCCGGCTTCATCCACAATCGGCAGTTGGCGAATCTGACGCTGCTTTAAGGTGGCCAGCACGGTAAAGATGCTGTGGATCTCGGCATGCTTGAGGGCAAAGACTGGCTGGGTCATTACGGTTGCGATCGCAACCGCCTCTAAATCAACCCCCTCGGCCACCAGCCGAACCAAATCTCGCTCGGTAAAGATGCCGATTAGCCGGTTGTCGGCCACAATCAGGCGCAGTTGGAATAGGCGGTGGGCTGAGGCAAATTAGAATCAGTCTCGGAGAGCTGGCAAGTTTGCCCGACCGTCTGGCACATCTGCTCAACCACGATCGCTGTCGGCGTGTCTGGGGCAACGGTAAGGGGGGTGCGATTGAGGATCTGGTCAAAGCTGAAGAGTCGAAGCGCGGTGTGATTGGCGATTGACATATCAAAAACGACGAGTTTTCTTCACAGGTCTCTCACATTGTTTCCCTAAGCTGAGACTGGAGTAAGTTGGGTTAAGCGCGATGGAATTTATCTACTGCTTTGCAAATGCCAGTCTGACTGAAAGAATACTCAGCTATCTGCTGAAACAATTACGATCGCACGTTAAGTGCATCACAGTCTTGTTCTTAAACGATCGCTGGGTTGTACGCATCCAGTTAGATGCCTCCTTAGACACCGATTACTGCAAAGACTGCTGGGCCATGCTCAACGAAAATGGGTTCCCCTATCAACCCGCCATTGGCATGACCAAAGCGCTTAGAGACCTCGATAGAGGCGATACCCCCATCTCAGTCATGAATCGCCATCAGGTTGTGATTGTGTCCCACGGCGCACCTAACCCCGAAGAGATTTATGATTTTCGGGATAAATTTGTCCAAGGGTTAGGGTATTGCCCACAGAGTTTGGCGTGACACCCTTTTCAATCGACTCAAAATCCTGGTCGGCAGCTCCGTCCCCATCACCGACTTACTAATAAAGTCATCTGCCCCGACTTCAAAGGCTTGATGCTGGGTACTCACATCTTCATGAACAGTCAGAAATAAAATCGGCAGCTGCTGCCATTGATCATCGGCCCGTAGGACTGGACAAAGCTCTAACCCATTTGCGTCGGGCATTTCTACATCTAGAACGAGCAAATCTAGCTGCACCGTCTCTAACGTGCTCCAAAGCTGAGCCGGGTTGTCTAAGGTCGTCAGTAAAATCTTTAGGGGCCCCTCCTGCCTTGAGCTTTTGACGCATTCCTTTAATGTGGGTTCTCACCGCTAATGTGGGTTCTCACCGCGTCTCCACTAGAGGAGTCCTCAAATGACCAAATCATCTTCATACAGCGGGTTACCTGGCTCCATCCGTGCCGACCCAAAAATGGTGACCCGGTATCGCTCCCGCTTAGGCGGCTGGATCAAGGTCAGATTGTTGACTACCTCCCATAGCCCCAGCACTGACGCCTCGACTACCCTAAAAGCGGCGTCCCCGTTTTCGATATTCACCTTAGAATTCATCTTGGGCGGTATCGGGAGAGGAAGATCGCTCATGGGGCTAACCTTTGAATACACCAATCATCAGACTGAGTAGCGTGAGGGGCCGCGTGAGGGGCACGCACGTACAAAAAGCGATCGTGCAGCCGATTAGGGCGACCCTGCCAAAACTCAACCTGATGGGGCACCATCCGATAGCCACCCCAAAAGCTGGGTAGCGGGATTTGGTGGTTGGCAAACTTCCGTCGAATTTCGTCAAACTTCAGCTCTAGTAGCTTTCGCGATGTGATTACCTGACTCTGCTGTGAGCACCAGGCCCCCAACTGACTGCCCCTGGGCCGTGAAGCAAAATACGCCAGTGACTCTGCCGTTGACACTCGCTCAACTCGACCTTGGATCTCCACCTGCCGTTCGAGGGGCAGCCACAAAAACAACAGCGACCCCATAGGATTTTGTTCAAGATGTTTAGCTTTTCGGCTCTCGTAGTTAGTAAAAAAAACAAATCCACTCAGGTCAAAATATTTAAGCAACACCGTCCGCTGCGCAGGTATCCCCTCCGGTGAGACAGTTGCCAAGATCATCGCATTCGGCTCAGCCAATTCCCTGTCGCAGGCTGCTTTAAACCATTGTTCAAATAGGGTGAATGGGCTACCTGGTAGCTGCTCTCGATACAGTTCTAAGCGGCCATAGTCTTCCCGCAGATGCCCTAGATCCATAGATGATGTGTGTAGGTGGATCCTGATTAGTCTTTGTGCCCAAGTAGAGTGATGATGCGATTATGCTGAATTTGATCCTGTCGATTGATATGATTATATCGGACGTCGGGTACCTCCCAAGTAGATCGAGATAATTCAGCATGCACTCCTTTAAACAAAACTTTTTGGGCAGTAGCCTAAACCTTTGATAAACCGCTGTCGAAAAGCTTCTAGCTCTGCGATATGGCCATTAAACTGGGTCAACAAATGCTCGATCACCCGTAAGGTTAATTGGGATTTAGTAAAGTTCATATTTCATCAGCTGGCACGGCAGCGCTCCGTTGTAGACCGGGAATCGTTTTGCTGACTTGAGGCCAATGGTACTTGCTAGGACCTTATTCCCGCTGAGGACGTAGGCGGTCCAGCCTTTGAATCGTTGTTTAAAGACATCGCCCAGTTGTTTGTAAAATGTGCCTAACTCGGCTTTATTGCCGATGCGCTCACCATAGGGGGGGTTGCAGATAATCACGCCGTGGTCGGCGGGGGGCTCAACGTCGGCTAGCTCGACACAGTCCAGCTTGACATGCCAGATGACGCCGCTGTGTTGGGCGTTGGTGTGGGCCTGGTCGATGATGTCAGGGTTGCGATCGCACCCCCCGATCACCGCACTTAATTTCTCCTTCTGTACCTGCCGTGCCTCCTGCTGTAGCCGTTCCCACAGGTCTTCATCAAAGTCGGGCCAGCTTTCAAACCCAAACTGTTCTCGAAATAAGCCGGGGGCAATATTTAAGGCCTGCAGGCTGGCCTCAATGGGGAGCGTACCAGACCCGCAAAGCGGATCAAAGAATGGCTGATCTGGGGTCCACTCTGAAAGCTGAATCAGGGCTGCTGCAAGGGACTCTTTTAGGGGAGCCACGCCCATGGCGGGGCGATAGCCACGGCGATGTAAGCTGCTGCCGGAGCTGTCGAGGCTCACCACACACTGGTCCTTCTCAATGTGGACATTTACCAGCACATCGGGTAGCTGGGTCTCGACATCGGAGCGTGCGCCAAACTGCGCGTCTTGCTGATCGACGATGGCATTTTTAACCTGCACTGCGGTGAAGTGGGTATGGTTGAGCTGTCGATTTTTACCCGTCGCCCTGACTGCCAGGGTCTGGTCTGGGGTCAGATAGTCCCCCCAGCTGAGTGTTTGAATGCCTCGATAGAGGGCATTGGCATCCTTACATGGCACCTTGTCCAGGTTAACGAGAATTCTGAAGGGCAGCCGCGCCCAGAGATTTACTCGGTAGAGCAAGTTGAGATCGCCCTCAAAACTCACCCCACAAAAGCCAGGCTCGACCAAATTCGCGCCGAGCTTTTCCAGTTCCGCTGCGGCTAGCGATTCTAACCCCCGTGCCACGGTCGCAAAACACTGCATCATACTTTCTCAGAGTCAATGGACCGGGAAAATAGTCTGAAATAGAGCCCTTGAAAAGTCTCTTTAAGCGGCAACAACAGATAGGTGAGCGGATTAATCGTCACAATGATATTATGCACATTCCATTTAGCCAGGGTAAGGATTGCTCCTGCTACCCACTCCGCCGACATCACCCCGATGGGGTTGAGATTGCTCTTAAACGGCCCCAGGATCAGCTTGCGGATCACACAGGGAGAATCTTGTCGGCGCAGCGTAATCAAATCGCCAATGAGTCTTTTTGAAGTCTCATAGAGTGGGCTAAAGGCCGGGTTAACCTCCGCTTCTGAGGTATTTACCCAGATCTCTTTAGTGGATGAGGCTGCAGACTCTTCCACTGTGCTTAGAAACACCTCCATCAGCCGCCAGACAGAGAGGGCATTAACCTCGAGGGAGGTTTCAATGGCCGCCGCGGTGCGATTGCTGTGGACATTCACCCCATGGTTAATGAGCAAAATGTCCACAGCTTGCAAGGGTAGCTTAAGCATCGTTTCTTGTCCCACCTGCCAGGTGAGCATATCGACTGCCCCCTCAATGTCTGTCCGACCAGAATGGGTCACCGCAATGGGCTTAGCCCCCTGTTTTGCCAGTTTTCGAATCAAAGCCCGGCCCAGGGTTCCAGAAGCACCCGTCACCGCCACCGTTTTTCCCGCTAGAAAACTTGTTTTACCCATGCGCCCCTCGGGGAGGGATTGCCCCTACTTTTTTACCCAGTGGGCATGCCCACCCTACCCATTACTACCCTCTATCCTTCACTAAACCTCGACCTTGACCCCGCGCCAAAACGCTACATAGCCTTTGATATTGCTAGCCGCGTCCTTCGGTTCGGGATAATACCAGGCCGCATCCTTATTTTCCTGACCGTCTACCTCAAGGGTGTAGTAGCTGGCTTGCCCTTTCCAAGGGCAGGTCGTGTGAGTGCTGCTGGGTTTGAAATATTCTTGCTTGATCGCATCCGGGGGGAAATATTGATTGCCTTCGACGACTTCACAGCGATCGCTTTCGGCTAAGACGGCACCGTTCCAGATGGCTTTGGGCATGACCTTTCCTGACTGCGTTTACGTCTCTGATGGTAATCCAGATTCTGACACTTTAGCCGCTGTCCTATCAGGGCCGACGGTTTCAATCATTCAAATTTAGGCTAAGGCTATCCCTGTTCACAAGTTAGCCCCGACGCCTGACACCAGTCTCCTATCTCAGGAATGACAGGGTTATCTATTTTATAATTGGGGTACTCCATTCGGGTTGGGTGTCACCTGAGCAAACAGCCTCATTTATAAACCTTCATCACAAATCTGCCCCTGCCGTCTGCTGTTGACCAACAATTAGATAAATTCTGACCTGGATAACGCCTGACTCTATCGACTCCTGACACCTTGATCGCATCCAAACCCCTCGTTTGCTCTATGGAAACCCTCAAGTTTTCAAATTGGACGCGGTTTAGCAAACAGCCTTTAAAATATCGCGGAGGGAACAAGGAGCTTTTACCATGACTGTTGCATCCAAATTGACCGAGCAAGAAAGCCACAACCTGAGTCGAGCCGTCAACTACAGCCAGGTTCAAGGACTGTCCGAAATCTGGCCGATCGCGGCCCAAAAGTTTGGCAGTGTGACAGCGCTCCATGATCCCCATAGCAGTCCGCCAGTTAAGCTGACCTATGCTGAACTGGCCGAGCAGATTAAAACCTTTGCCGCTGGCTTGCAGTCCCTGGGCATTCAACCCGGTGAGAAAGTCGCGCTGTTTTCTGATAATCAGCCCCGCTGGTTGATTGCCGATCAGGGGCTGATGACGGCGGGGGCCATTGATGCGGTGCGGGGGTCCCAGGCCGATAAAGAAGAGCTGGGCTACATTCTCAAGCACAGCGACAGCATTGCCCTGATTGTGCAAGATCAGGCTACCCTGAGCAAGATTGCCGATCAGCTCAGCGATGCGCCCCTCAGGTTTATCGCCCTGCTCTCTGACGAAATGCCCACCCTGGACAGCGCTACAAAACTACTCAATTTCTCCGAGATCATGGCCCTGGGGGCGACCCACACGCTAACGCCAGTCACCCATCAACGCGATGGCCTGGCAACGCTGATGTATACCTCGGGTACCTCGGGTAAGCCCAAAGGTGTCATGCTCACCCACAGTAACCTGCTGGCGCAAATTTCTGGGGCCTGCAGCGTAGTGAGCTTTACCGCTGGCCAAAAAACCATGAGTATTTTGCCTATCTGGCACTGCTACGAGCGGACTTTTGAATACTTCACCCTGTCTCAAGGGTGCAGTCAGATTTACACCAATATTCGCGCCGTCAAAAAAGATCTGCAGGCCCATCAGCCTAACTACATGGTGGGGGTGCCCCGACTGTGGGAGTCGATTTACGAAGGGGTCCAAAAGCAGTTTCGCGAACAGCCTGCCAAAAAGCAGAAACTGATCCAATTTTTCTTAGACCAGAGCCGTAGCTACATTCAGGCCAAACGCATTTTAGCGAATCTGGACCTTGATAATATGACCCCGAGCGCGCTGGATAAACTGGTGGCTGGTTTCAAAGTGCTGGTGCTGTGGCCCGTGCATAAGCTGGGGGATGCCATTGTTTACAAAAAGGTCCGGGCGGCCACCGGTAGCAACATCGATTTTGTGGTGAGCGGTGGCGGGTCCATCGCCGATCACCTGGAAGATTTTTATGAAATCATTGGAGTCCCCATTTTGGGGGGCTATGGCCTGACTGAGACCGCCCCCATTACCCACGTGCGCCGCCCCTGGCACAATCTGCGAGGGGCCGATGGTCAGCCGCTGCCAGGTACCGAAGCCCGCATTGTGGATATAGAAACCCACCAGGATAAGCCCGTGGGTCAGCAGGGACTGGTGCTGTTGCGCGGTCCCCAGGTGATGCAAGGCTATTACAAAAATCCAGAGGCGACTGCCAAGGCAATTAGCGCCCAAGGTTGGTTTAATACGGGCGATCTGGGTAAGGTCACCCCGGTCGGTGATCTGATTATTACCGGCCGGGCTAAAGACACGATTGTGCTGACCAATGGTGAGAATATTGAGCCCCTGCCCATCGAAAATGCCTGTGCTCGTAGTGCCTATATCGATCAGATCATGCTGGTAGGTCAGGATCAAAAAGTCTTAGGGGCTCTAATTGTGCCTAACCTGGAAGCGCTAGAAAAGTGGGCGACTGAGCAGGGTCAGCCTCTGACAGCTCAGCCGGGGGATAGTAAAGCTGTACAAGCCTTGTTTAGGCAAGAACTCAATCGTGAAGTCAAAGGCCGTCCAGGCTATCGCCCCGATGATCGGATTGGGCCTGTTGCCTTGCTAAGCGAGCCGTTTACCATTGAGAACGGGTTGCTTACCCAAACCCTCAAAATTCGTCGCAACGTGGTGAGCGATCGCTATCGCGAGACGATTGACAATCTATTTGTCTAATGGTCCAAATTTCACACCGTCTCTTCCTACTGCCTTTCGATAGATTTTCTCATTTTTGACTGTGTGATGGGCTCGCAGGCTAAAGGTTTTGAGTTGGCTCCCCCTGCCTCCCCATCTCCCCCTGCTTTCTCATCACCCACGCCCCTCCACTTTCCACCCTCCACCCATCTCCCCCTTTTAACCCTGCTTTGGGATAGACTATTCAAGGCATTTTGGTATAGCAGTCTACCTAACTGCGGCCTTATTCTCCTGAATGGGTACCTTTTGGGGTGGAAGTACAGTTCAAGATAAGTTGACATTCATTTAAGTCTTATGGAAGATACACAATCACAATTACTTCTCAAGCGTGTTATCAACGTCAAAGCAGTGGTTACCCCCCTGTGGAAGGAAGAAGCGCAAAAGCAGCTACAAAAGCAAATTAATCAAATTGACGGTCGTTTGCAGCAGCTAGAAATGCAGGGACAGCGCATTGTGGGGCAACTGCAACAGCAAGAAGGCGGCGGTGATCAGCTGGGCAATGTTCAAAATAAGCTTAACCAGGACAAAAATCAGCTGCTCCAGCAAAAAAATCAAATCCTGCAACAGCTCCAGCAAGTGCAGACCTTAGAGCTCAATAAAGAAGTCAGCCAGGGTCAGATTGAAAGCTTTTTTAAGGTTGCGGTCGGCGACAATATGATCCGCAAAATGCAGGTAGAGGTGCTGTTGCGAGACGGTATCGTTGAAGAAATTCGCGGCGAAATGTAAGCGCTTAACGTTTACGTTATCGATAGAACAACGCTTATCCAAAACTCAATACCCCAATCTTAGGAGCCAGATTTTAAGGTCGGGAGGTAGCAAAACCCCACAATTCCTTAAGATTTGGCCCCTTGCCCATTATCTGAGGGTTTGTTACATTAGTTAATATTAATCCGGCTTTACAGTTTTCTCATCTTAGGTATGCTTCTAGCCACGCTCGGTTAAAAAGCAAGGGGCTTCCATGAAATCAACGTGTTTATTAGAGCTTTACAGTACAGGTCAGCGCCGTTTTGAAAGGGCCGATTTGCGAGAAGGCAGCTTTGTATCTGTGAATCTATCAGCGGCTCGATTTGATTGGGCTGATTTGACTGGAGCGAACTTGAGCGAAGCGGTTTTGGAGTTCACCAGTTTTAGAGGGGCGATGATGTGGCGTGCTCAGTTCAGCTGGGCGCATCTGAGGCAGGCTAATTTGCATCGGGCCGTTTTAATTCGGAGTCGGTTAACCTTTGCGACCCTTGAGAGGTCTTGGCTGCAAGAGGCAGATTTACGACTGGCGGATTTGCAGCAGGCAAATTTGCGTGGGGCCAACTTACACGGGGCCAAGCTTTGCTATGCCGACCTGAGTGGGGCTGATCTGACCGGGGCAAACCTCTGCGGGGCTGATTTGACCGGGGCTAAGCTTGAGGGCGTGAAGCTAGATGGAGCTTGTTTGACGTCGGTTATCGTCTGTGAAAAGCAGCTGGCCATGGCTCAAGGTGTGGCCGAGAATGATTCTGCATCGGTTTTGAGCCCGGTTTGAGGCTAGTACTGCGTCGATCTTGAAATTTCGGTTACAAAAGACGCGGAGAAGGGAGGACGCGGAGACGCGGAGGTTGCTCATTGATGAAACTCTCTATGTTTCCCTATCCTTGCATCCCCCAATCCGATTATTCTGACGTCGGTCTTATGTCTAGCTGATCGCGATCTTGCGACGGCGAATGGCTCTCAGAAGACGATCGATGGCGCTACGTTCGTCGTCGCTGAGGGTTTCACTGAGCATAGCGGCCATCAGGCCGTAGCGGTCATTGTGGGCGAGTCTGCGAGAGTCAATGGTGGCGGCGGTGAGTTCTGCGATCGCACCCGGTAGCAAGCAAATGCTGTCCAATGTTGAAAGTCCTAACGATGTGTTTTATCAGTATCCAAGTTTAAGGCTGAGACGGGTGTGATGATTGCTGAGGGTGAGGGTGATCTGCGTCAAAGGTCGGTATCAAAGGTCAGTGCCAAAAGTGGTGTCAAAGGTCAGGGGTGCCTACGGTAGGATAAGCAGGGGCTAATTCAGCTCCGGGATTGTTTTCTGAGACTGATTGTTTTCTGAGACTGCACATATGGCAAGCTACACCTGGCAAACCTATCGCTGTGGGTATGGGGTCTATTTTGCCGGAGAAACGACCACCCCCAAACCGCCGCTGCTGCTGATTCATCCGATTGGGGTGGGACTGGGGCGTCGGTTTTGGCAACCGTTTATCAACCAGTGGCAAGGGCAAAACCGACCACACACGCTCTACGCCCCCGACCTACTGGGCTGCGGTGAGAGTGAGATGCCGCGAGCTGCCTACAGCCCTAAAGATTGGGCGGCCCAGCTGAGCCATTTTTTGACGGAGATTATTCAGCAGCCCACCATTGTGGTGGTGCAGGGGGCGTTGCTGCCAGTGGCGTTGCGGCTTTGCGAAAGACCTGAGGCGTCTGCCTTGATTCGAGGTCTGGTGCTGTCCGGGCCACCGGCCTGGTCGCTGATCACTCAGCCGACGCCTGCCTGGCGACAGCGGGTGAATTGGAATCTGTTTGATTCGCCCCTGGGCTGGGGGTTTTATCAGTACGCCAGACGGCGGGCATTTCTCAAGTCTTTCTCAATACGGCAGCTGTTTGACCGGGCGGAGGATATCACCGACGACTGGCTGACAATGCTCGATCAAGGGTCGCAGGATATGGCCAGTCGCCATGCGGTGTTTTCGTTTTTGGCGGGGTTTTGGCGACAAGATTATAGGGCTGCAATCGCAGCCCTCCAACAACCCACCCTGGTGGTGATGGGAGAAACCGCGTCCTCCATTGACCGGACTGCCAAAACGACCACGGGTAAACAGCGAATGCAAGCCTATTTAGACCATTTTTCCAACTCCCGGGGGGTGACGATTGAGGGTCGCAACGTACTGCCCTATGAATCAACCCAGGCGTTTATTCAGGCGATAGTACCGTTTGTTGAGAGGGTGGGAATGGGGTAGGTGGTAGATGGTAGGTGGGGAAGAGGTAATGGTAGTGGGTAGTGGGTAGTGGGTTCTCAAGCCGCCAGATCCAAAACCTCTACAGGTTGTCTCTGATCCTCATAGGCTTGATATTCAGCCAGCTGTTTTTCGAGCTGAGCCCTGACCAGGGCGCGATATTCCAGAAAATGTTCCGCTTGAGCGCAGACACCCAGATAGTTTCCCACTACAGCGGGGTAGCGGCGAGCCAGGTTAATCAAGTTCAGCCAAAACTGCCAGCGGGTCTTGCGCAGAAGGCCCTGTCGCCAGCAAATAATCAGCAGTGCCCGCACCATCACCCAACTCACCTCGGGACTGCCCGCCGCCCGAGCAGTGGTTTTGGCTTGACGTGATTGGGCTTCGCCTAACATCAGAAAATGGCGATAGGTGCGGTTGAGCAACGCCAGGGGGTCATAGAGCCTCCAGAAGGTTTGGATGAACTCTTGGGCAATGTCTGTCACCGGGCGAGTGGGGACAAAATTAAGCAGCGTGCCCTGGTGGCCGTCGCCCCGATCACAGAGCAGTCGGCCTTCTCGCTTGAGGCGATGCCACAGGGCCGTGTCAGGGAGGGCTTGCAACATGCTAAACATGGCGGTGGGGATGGTGGTTTGTTCGACAAATTGTGTGATCCGTTCACCGGCCCCTGGTTTCTCACCATCAAACCCGATGATGAACCCGGCCATCACTCGCAGACCGGTCCGGGCAATGGTCAAGACTGATTCTGAGATCGGGTCGCGGGTATTTTGATACTTTTTGGTAAAGGCCAGACTCTCGGTATCGGGGGTTTCGATGCCGAGAAATACTGCACCAAAGTTGCAATCGACCATCATCTCCATCATTTCCACGTCTTGGGCCAGATCGACGGAGGCTTCGGTGGCAAACGAGAAGGGATAGTCGTGGGCTTCCATCCAGGGTTTTAAGGCTTTGAGAAGCAGCTTGACGTTGCGCTTATTGCCAATGAAGTTGGCATCCACCATAAAGATGCTGCGCCGCCAGCCCAGGTCATAGAGGCATTGCAACTCTGCCAATAGCTGCTCTGGGGTTTTGGTACGGGGTTTGCGGCCATAGAGCACAATAATGTCGCAAAATTCGCACTGAAACGGGCACCCACGAGAAAACTGCACCGACATCTCGGCGTAGGCATCTTGTTCAAGCAAATCAAACCGAGGAATCGGAGTGTCGGTCACCGCAGGCCGTTCTCCGTCTGATCGAAAAATGCCACTGCGCTCGCCTCTCTCAAGGGCATCGACAAACATCGGTAGGGTGATTTCGCCCTCATCTAAGATTAAGAAATCAGCACCCGTTGCGATCGCTTCGTCGGGCAGTGCCGTCGCATAGGGTCCACCGACCGCCACCCGTTTGCCCCGTTGCTTAGCCGCTTTAATCTGGGCGGCAAAATCTTCTTTTTGGACGATCATGGCCGAGAGCAAGACCAGCTCAGCCCAGTCCCATTCGGCTGCGGTGATGGGTCGGACATTGCGATCGACGAGCTTAAACTCCCAGGCCTGGGGCAAGATAGCCGCGACGGTGACAATGCCGAGAGGCGGGAGCTGTGCTTTGAAACCCACCAGTTCGAGGGTTTTCTCAAAGGACCAAAAGCTTTTAGGAAACTCGGGATAGATCAGTAAAACTCGCATATAGGCTACCTCATCAGAAAGAATCAGTGTGCCTAATGGAACTCACACCCCCAGTATTTACCCTCCCAGTTGTAGCGGTGTCTAATAGCGCGCACACCTCCAGGGTATGAATGCCAAACCTGGAACGTCAAGGGAAGTCTTTTATTGAAGACACCTATTAAAGCTGCCTGAGCAGGCTGAACCCCTATGGCTGCCACCTATGGCCCAGCGTGGTGATATAGAGCACCGCTTCATCGTCCGGGATGCCCAGCACTTCGTTGACCTGGTCGTCAAAGAAACCGGCAATGCCGCTGACCCCTAGATCGAGCTGAATGGCGGCGAGATTCATGCGCTGCCCCAGATGCCCTGCGTCTAGGTGCAAATAGCGATAGACCCGATCGCCGTAGCGGGCCACCGCTGCTTGCAGGTCAGCGGTGTGAAACACGACGGCGGCGGCGTCTCTGCCCAACTCTTGCCCCAGACATAGGTAATGCAGCTCCTGGCGAAATTCTTTGAACCGGATCTGGCGTAGCTCTTGGGCGTGGGGGGCGTAGTAGTAGCAGCCGTTTTCGAGCCCCTCTACCCCGGAAACCACTACAAACGTTTCGATCAGGGTGAGATCAAAATAATCGGGCTGTGGGGCCAGCCCCTGATCCGCGTAATGGTCAGGTTGATAGGTAAAGTCCAGGATTTGCTTCAGTGCCCCCAGGCTGATATTGGCTCCGGTATATCGACGGGTTGAGCGTCGCCTCAAGAGGGTGGTTTCTAACTCTGTCAGACCCTCTCCCCAGGCAATGGGGGCCGTCTGGGTTGAGACCTTGTTACAGAAGGGGAAATTGTATTTGTCGGCACTCTCAGAAACGGCCTCGGGCTGCTGAGTATCTGTTTTGAGGGTCTTTTGCAGCTGGGTAAGGTCTTGCTCGCTGGGGACTTGGTCGTCCGGGCCTTGATCACGCTTGATCTGGGTGACCTGATGTAAATAACCCAACAGTTCGCCATCGGGCAGTTTAGGAAAGTCTGTCTGGGTGACGGTGGGCAGGACTGTGCAAGCACGAGGCAGGTTTTGCTCAACCTGGAGCAAATCTGCCAGGGCCATGATTGCGATCGCACCTTCTTCCTGGGGCTCTAGATAGAGCAGCTGATTGACCGCCTCATCAGCAAACCCTCCGATCAGATGGGGCCGATAGTCACACAGCGACCCGGCCAGCTCCAGGTTGCCCAGCAGGTGGCCGCTATCCAGGCAAATCCGCCGATAGGCGCGATCCTCGTAGCGCCAGGCCGACCGCTGAAACACCGCCGTCACCACCAGGGCCAGGTGGGTATTTTCGAGGGACGGATGCCAGAAGCAGGCTTCTTGTAGGGATTGCCACAGATGATTGTCCCAAAACCGTAACAGGCTATGGGTTCTCACCTGATAGTTATAGAGCCCCGCACTCAGCAATGAGGTGCCTCGAGACACCAGATAAATCTCTGCCGGGTATAGCCCCCCCGCAGAGGGAGCCGCCCGCAGGTAAATCGGCTCGTCAGCCATCACCTTGGCAGTTAGCCCATAGCTATCAATCAAAAACCGAGACAGCCGCTGCCACCACAGCACGTCCTCGGCCTTGAGATCGTTGGGGGGTGTTTTCTCAAGGTAGGGTTTGAGATCAATGGAGTGGCCAAACCGATACGCCTTGTAGGGCACAGGCTGTTCGTCCCAATTGAGCCCTCGCGCTTTGCGGGCGAGGGTATCTGGGTCGTACTTGGTGCGCTGATGATAATGCTGGGAAATTGAGAAGGTCGCCTCTGCCATTGGAGATCTGCTGAGTAGGGTTGGCTGACTGGAGCTTGACGGGTCTATTTTGACATTGATCAAGGGGGAAAGGCGAAAGGTGAAAGGCGAAGGGCAAAAGGCGAAGGGCGAAAGGGAAAAGGCGTAAGGCGAAAGGTTGGATTACCCGATACTGGATCGGGGGGAAGTCTCAGGGGCTTACCTTTGTGGGTAACCGACTACCCAATCCAAAATCCCCCCTTCGCCTTTCGCCCTTCTAACCAAATTCATCCTCTCTAAAAAAATTAAATCAACCTTAAAGCTCAATCTGAGAAAGCCTATTTGGGGTACTTTACATTTTGTAATCTTTCTTAGAATAGCGTCATTCAAATCCCCGTTTTAGGGGGCGGGTAGTGGCGAAGGAAAGGCTAAAGGACTTGTCTCCAGGCGGGTCTAAGGGATTGTATGCAAACGTTAACAGCAGCGGTATTGTTGGCGGCTTATCAAGCGGGTAAGCGAGATTTTCAGGGGGTTTCCCTGCGGGGGATTGATTTATTTGATCAGGATTTGCGGGATATCAATTTGAGCCAGGGCGATTTGAGTGCTGCCTATTTACCCTATGCCAATCTCGGGCGGGCTCGACTGCGCCAGGCCCAATTTCCCCAAGCAGAGGTGAGTAATTCTCAGCTTTATGGCGCTGATTTGTCCGATGCCAATTTGGTGGCTTGCAATCTGAGCTATGCCAATCTACACGGGGCCTGTCTGCGGGGGGCTGATTTAACAGGGGTCAATTTATATAAGGCCGACCTCGGGGGCGCTGACTTGAGTGGGGCCAAACTGCAGGGGGCCAATCTCAGTCGAACAAATTTGGACCAGGCCACCCTGACCAATGCTCAGCTCAAAGGGTGTAATCTATTTCAGGCCAAAAATGCCAATCTGGCTGACGCGATTTGCGATCGCACGACGATTTATCCAGACGGGTATCGGGAGATTCCATGAGGATAGGGGTTAGAGACGCGGGTAGACTGTTGGCCTTAGATTTTCGAATCATTCTGACGCGGGGATAGGCTTCGACGTGAGGCTTCGACGGTGAGCTCAGCCGAACCGCCCTCAGCCGAACGGGAGACGCGGAGCGCTTCATCCATGAGCCATTTCCGCGTCCTCTCCTCTCCGTGTCTTTTCTAACCGAGATTTGAAGATTGATGCAGTACTAGAAGCTAACATCTAACCTCGAATACCTAGAACCTTCCAGTCCTTTACACTACCGAACTTCTCCGAGTAGGGCTATCCGTCTGTTTGCACGCCTTGAATTCAGGCGGGTACGCGGTATGCTATGCGATATCTCCTGCTATGGATGTTTCAGTCACTGGAGACGTGCCCAGACACGAGGTATGCTTTCTATCGATGTCTTTTGGCTATTCATAAACCCCTATATCATCCCCCATATCAACCTCTGCTATAAAAAAGAGATGCGAATCGCGATCGCACACTGAGCCCCGTAACTGATGATCGATAGCTTTAACTTGAAAGTGTCTGGACGAATGCTGTCCCGGTTTGCGGGTGCCGCAGCCCAGCGGCTGCTGGCGGTGACCCTATCGTTGGCAGCGGTTGCGACCGCCCCATCAGAGGCTTTTGCACAGTTGGCCCAGTCTCAAGCGACTCAATCTATTGATGCCCAACAGGCGGAGCTGGCGCGATCGCAGCGAGAGGCAGATGCGGCCCTGAGTCAGGCGACGCGGTTGTTTACGGTGTTGCTTGGCACCCTGATCTTGCTAATCTGCGTCGGGGCAGGCATGCTGTGGTTTTTGCGGCGCTCGGTGATCAATGAGGTGTCGACCGTGGTGCGGGGGCAGCTCAATGAAATGACGGATTTAGAAGGCAAAATCCGCAGCGCTACCCGTGAGCTAAATTCGATTTTGGCCGAAGCCGAGGATCTCTCGGAAGAGCTATCGGAGCGGTCGGCGGGCTTTAAGCGCGATGTCACCACCCAGCGCGATATTTTGAGCGATCTCGTAGCGGACCTGACTCAGTTTAAGGCCAAGGTGGTCAAAGACTGGGAGGGGGAGCTAACGGGGTTGCAAAATCGGCTGGGATCCGCTGAGACGGGTTTTCTAAGTGAGTTAAAGGCGATTAAACAGGCGGCCACAGAGGAGCTGGCGGCGCTCCAAACTGAGACCCAGGCCCGGAGTCAGCAGGTGGCCCAGGGGCTGTCGGCCTCTGAAACGGAGTTTTCGCAGCATCTGGCCGCCCTCCAGAAGGCGAGTCAAAAGCGTCAGTCGGCCTTTTTTGATGATCTCGAGCAGCGCGAATCGGTGTTTGCCGATGAGCTGGGCACGTTGCAGGCCGAGACCGTGGCCCAGCGCGACCGGGTGCTGGAGACGATGGGGCAGTTGCAAAACGGCTTTGGGCCAGAGCTGGAGGATATTAAGGCGAAGGTGCGATCGCAGCTTGAGCACGAACGTGATGACATTCTAAAAAACCTCAAGCAAACCGAAGCGGACTTTAACCAACAGCTGGCAAATATCCAGGCCAATGCCCTGGGGCACAAAGACCTGGCTCTGCAAAATATTGAGCGATCCGTGGGCGAGTTTCAGCAGCAATTTAACGCGATGAAACTCGACGTGGAAGGGCGCAAGTCAGACCTGATGCAGAGTCTGCGCCAGTCAACCGATGACTTTTTGACCCAGTTTGCTACTTTTAAGGCCGACGTTGAGGGCCGCAAAGGCATCCTGATGGGGGATATGGAGCGGGTCGCCAGCGACTTTAAATCGCGCCTGAATGGGTTGCACAGCGACCTGATCGGTGAGCAGGATCAGGCCCTGGCCCAGCTGAGAAATACAGCGGCGGATTTTTCGGCCCAGCTCAGCAGTCTGGATGGCGATATCTCATCCCGACGTAGCGATCTGTTTAACAGCCTGGAGACCACGACCCAGCGGTTTACCGAGCAGCTCAGCGCCATGCAAACCGACATGGGTACCCAGCGCCAGCAGTCGCTGCAGACCCTACAGCAGCTGGAGCGCGAGTTTACTGAGCAGCTTGGCGAAATCCGCAATACGGTATTTGGCCGTCGAGATACGGTGATCGATAAGCTCGATAGCTTTGACGCCAACCTGGGCGAACAAATTGGCGAGCTGGCCCAGACCGCAGCCCAGCGACAGCAGGAAGCCCAACAGCGCCTGACCCAGATAGAGTCCACCTTTGCCCGGGCGCTGGAGCAGCTTAAGGCGCGGTTTGAGGGCCAGCAATCGACCTCGGCCCAGGAGCTAGCGCAGCTCAAGCAAACCTTTGCTAGCCAACTAGAGGCCATGCAGCGTGACACCCAGCACCAGCTGGGGACGTTGCAAAACCAGGCCCAAACCCAGCTAGGGACGCTCCAGAGCGAGGCCCAGGCTCAGAAAAGTCAAATTATGCGGCAGCTGGGGGAGGTTACCCCGGAGTATGTGGCTGACTCATTTGTGTCCACAGCGAAGGATCAGCTACAGTCGCTGTCTGAGCGGGTAGCCCGGTTGCAAAGTAACCGCCCAGAGCTGTTTCAAACCGTGGATGAGTTTGTGGCCGAGGCTCTGGCGGCGGTCGAAGCGGGGAATTGGGAAGCTGCGATCGCAAGCTATGACAAAGGGCTCTCAATCCAACCCGGCAACCCCGACCTGTGGCTCGGTCGTGGCAATGCCCTGGCCCAGATCAAGCGATCAGACGAGGCTCTGGAGGCCCTCACCAGGGCCACCGACCTGCGCCCCGGTGAGGTGAATGGCTGGTACCAAAAGGGGCTGGTGCTGCGGGAGCTGCGCCGCTATGACGAGGCGATTGTGGCCTTTGACAAGGTGATCGCCCTCGACCCTGACGAGGCCAAAGCCTGGCTTAACAAAGGCATCGCCCTCAGTCGGTCGAAAAAGCGCGAGTCTGCCATCAAAGCCTTTGACAAGGCCCTGGAGATTAACCCCGAGTACCACGAAGCCTGGGTGAATCGCGGCGTGGCCTTCGGCATCTTACGCCAGCACGAAGCGGCATTCGAGTCCTTTGACAAGGCGGTCGAGTATCAGGCCAACGACGGGGTGGCGTGGCTCAATCGGGGGCTGGCCCTGGTCGAGTTAGAACGCTACGAAGAGGCGGCCACCTCCTTTGAGAAGGCCACCCGGTTTAAGCCCGACTCGGTCAAGGCCTGGGATAATAAGGGGTTTGTGTTGGTCAAGCTGGGTCGCGATCGCGATGCCCTCAAGAGCTTTGACAAGGCCCTGGCCCTTGACCCCAACTACGCCAAGACCTACTACAACCGCGCTATGTGCTACGCATTGCAGCAGGAAAATGACCAGGCGTTAGAGAACCTGCGCAGGGCGGTGGAGATTGACCCCCGGTATAAGGACGAGGCCCAAGCCGACGAGAGTTTTGAGGATCTGTGGGGTGATAACTGGTTTAAGGAACTGGTGGGTTAGGGGTTTAGATGCTGGCTGCCTGACACATCTCCTGTAATTCTCGATTTCTGATTGATCTGGCGCGCGGTTTCCAACCGCGCCTATACCTACGAAGTCCACCTCCATGGACTAGCTACTAATCGGCGTAGGCCGATTTTGTATGTGTCGTCGCGGTTTCTAACCGCCAGGCGGCAAGATGTGTCAGGCAAGCAGGTTTAGATACTTATAGAAACATCCAAACAAAGCAAATGCCAGGTGGGCTGAGATGCAGGCAACCGTCGATATTGGAACGCTCATCGTTCGCTCAGAAGGCGTATTGAGAAATCGCCCTCATATCAAGGGTACTCGCCTCTCTGTGCAGCGGGTTGCAGCGTGGTATAGAAAAGGATTGAATGCTGAGGAGATTGCCCAGCGGATTGGCACGGTGAACCTGACTCAGGTGTATGCTGCCCTGACTTACTATCATGCTAATAAAGAAGAAATAGAAACCTATTTGGCAGAAGAGAAAGCTGCCTATGAGCAAGCTGCTGCCAACGTTAAGCCCGCATGAGCCAAATACGACTGTTTATTGACGAAGATGCGATGGATCAGCGCTTTGTTCAGGCCTTGAGTTCCAGAGGGGTAGATGTTAAAACAGTCACCGACGCTCAAAGACTAGGGCTCAGTGATGAAGAACAGCTTGCCTTTGCCAGTAAAGTCGGGAGAGCTTTGTATACGTTCAATGTGGGGCTTCATCAGGTCGTTGGTGATAGGCTTATTGAGGATTTCGCCTAGCGTTGCCTGGTTTCGCTGAATGGGCTCTGCCCCATCTACTCGGCTATCACCCTTGTGAAACAGCTTTGCCACGGGCATTTCCACAATCTGATCATCGGTTTCGCTGACCATCATCGCCCGCAGTGACGCATCCCGCAGCGACGCCACCGGGGTGGTGTAAATAATCTGCAACCCTGGCTGGAAAAGAGCCTTGATAGGTTTTCACCCACTGGTGTGGAATGGATAGCGCCAGGGAGGGGAAATATCCGACTTTTTCTCGGTTTCGCGATAAGTTATCCAATACCCTTTGCTTTTGAGGAGGCTTGCCCAGTGCCCTCAGCCGTCGATCAACAAATTCGCCAGCTCTCAGAACAGTTGGTCCATGAAATTGCCCCCAAGGAAGTCATCCTATTTCAAGCTACCAGTGATGCTTACTTTAAAGACCCAGAGGCCACTCTCAAAGAAACCCAAAAAGCGCCCAGCGATGACCTGATGGGATTTGGCGCGGGGGGCGCAGTCATCCTACTGACGCCGATTATTTTAGAAGTGACTAAAACTGCCCTAAAGCTGGCGGCGCGATTGGGGCAACAGGCTGTCGAAGACGCGGTCAGCGAACGATTACAAGCAGAAACGTCGGGGTTCCTCGGTAAGGTGGTGGGGCTCTTGAGGAAGTTACTAGGGCAGCCCGAGCCCCCAGCCCAGGTTGAACGACTCACCCCAGCCCAGCTAGAAGCAGTGCGCCAGGCCGCTTTATCGCGGGCGCAAGCGCTGGGCTTGGACAATACCAAAGCCGTCTTGCTGGCAGACGCATTGGTGGGTAAACTGGCTCTGGCAAATGCCTAAGGGAGCCCTGAATGATTGAAGAGCCCGCCCAGACACCGCGCCTGAATCCCTTTGTATTTCCGTCAGAAACAGACTTTCGATTTGTTTTGCTGGTGCTGATGACGATCGGCGGTTGTCTCTTTTGCTTTGAGCGGTTGGCCTGGCTGCGGCTCAGTGTTCGGCCTGAGTTTGGACAACGTCTGGGGCAGTTAGAGCAGTGTTTTGGGGCGACCCGCGCAAATTGGTTTGACGAGTTAGGGCCGCTCAATGAGTGCATTCGGGATTCGTTTGGCTTGTTAGCAGTCTCGAACCTGCGATCGCAGCTCGTGGGGATGGGGTTGGTGTTACTGTTTGTCGGAGTTGTCTACAGTCTGCTGCCGACGGGGATGGTGGCACGAGAAAAGCTGGTGCCCCTGGACCAGCAGCCTCAGTCAAACCCCCTGTGCGAAGCCTATGCCAACCTGTGCAAAGAAATCGGCATTGCCCGCCCCCCGCAGCTGATGCTGAAGGCCACTAGTCGAGGCATCGGCGCGCGCATCTTTGGCTGTTGGGGTCGCTATCGGATCGTGGTGCCCGGCGGGCTGGCGCTACGGGCTCAAGACGATCTGGCGACCTTTCGAGCAGTGATGCTGCATGAGTTGGGCCATCTCAAAAACCGGGATGTGGATAAGACGTATCTGGCCTTTGCCATGGGGTTGGCATTTTTGGTGATTGGCTGGCTCCCGATGGTGGGGGTGAGTGTGTGGAGCGGGGTTACCCAAGGCGACCTGGCCGACCTCTGGCAAACTGTGTGGCGGGGGCTCCTGCTGCTGTGGGTGATGTATCTGACCCTGACGTCGGTGGTGCGATCGCGGGAATACTACGCAGACCTGCAAGCCTCTCGCTGGGATCCTGAGAACGATCGACTGACCCAGCTCCTAACCGAAAGCCTGGGTGCCAGAGCCAACAGCTGGCAAACCCGATTGTTGCGGCTCACCCGGCGGGTACCCCTGTTTTGCCATCAAAACTGGGACTATGCCCTACAGTTTCACCCCGACCCCCGGTACCGCGCTCAGATATTGACCAACACCGATGACCTGTTTCACCTCGACTTTTGGGTGGCCCTGGTGACTGGTCTGTCGGTGACCCTGATTAGTCAAACCATTTTGGGCAATCTCGAAACGGTGCGGCGTTTTAGCCCCCTGGCTAACCCGGAGACTGGGTTTCTGATTGTGGGGCTGATATTTGGGCCTGCGATCGCGGGCATTTGTGCCTTAGGGATCTGGCGCATGACTTTTGCCCAACTGCTGCATCCTGAGCTGCCCCGACGGGTGGGCCTGGTGGGCCTGGGCCTGGCCCTGGGCTTAGTGATGGGGCGATACCTGAATGGGGTTTCTTTCACGATTGAAGACATCCATGCCCTGGTCAGGCTTTTAATTTTTAACGGGCTTTGGATAGGTCTTCTGACCTTATGTCTGGTCTGTTTCGCCCACTGGATACAGCACTGTGCAAAATGCTGGTTACCGGTTACGCCGCATCAGAGGGCCATGCGGTGGGTTTATCGCTTGAGCATGGTGATTAGCAGTCTCGTGCTGAGCTTTGGGCTGGGCTGGCTATTGATGGTGCGCGACCTGGGGGAGATCATCGCGCTGTTTGGTGAGGTGGGTATCGGTATGGCTGCCTTTGGGGGGCTATACATCGGTTATCTGGCCTTGCATCCTGCTACCTTAGGGGTCTGCACCTTGCTTTGGTTGTTTCCCCTCAGTGCCTGGTTTGCAAGCATCTGGCCTTGGCAAAGGCGCTCAGCAACTCAGTCAGTGCCTGGCTGGGCATTTTTAGATCAGCTGGGTGAGCCGATGGCCAAGTCAGTTGTCACCCACGGCAAGCCTATTTTCCATAGTCTAAAACGCGGCATCTTAGGGGGGGCGGCGTATGTTGCCATGCTGCTGCTGCTCAGGATTTTATTGCGCCGATTGGTCCCAGAGGTCACCCGTGAGAGCGATGGGTTTGCACTGTTTCTTTACTACGGGGTCAACCTAGGCATCGCAGTGCTGGTGCAGTGGATTGTCGCCCTATTTACCCCACGCCACCCCAGTTATACAAATGGCTTGGGGGTGATTCACGGTTTGTTCTCCGTAGCGATCAGTGGCTTGATCATGACAGGGGGCATGTTATGGCTCAACTTAGCTTTTGGGGGTAGCCTAAACACTCAGTTTGTTAGAGATACGCTAACCTACACATTAAACCTGGGCACGATGGTAGCGTTGCCAACCTTGTTGTTGAGCGTCGGTCTTTGGGGTAGAGGGTAATGGGTAATGGGTCTCTCCCTACTCCCTACCCACTAACTTATCCAAGGGTTTTTGCAGATGTTGCATAGTCTGTCTCCGGGCGGAAATAATCGCACCGAGTTCTCGGGCAAGGCGAGGGGTTTTATCTAAAATGTCTTGGAAGGTGTCGGTTGCGATCGCAATCGCCTCTAGATCATCAAGGGCCACCACAGAGGTGACGCTTTGCTGGTTGCCCAGCAGCGCATCAGCACCAAAAAAGTCACCGCGTCTGAGTTTAGTGACTTCACGTTCAACCCCATCGTCTGCCCTGCATAGGATCGCGCCGTACCCTGCTAGAACAAAGTGGGGCTGTACTCCGCAAGCACCCTGGTGGAATATAATCTCACCCCGGCCAAAATGCTTGAAGGTGGTACTGCGGGCTACCTCTTCGAGGGTATCTTGACTGACGGCAATAAAGCTGGGGAGTGATCGCAGGTAGTTGACCAGGTTGTCTAAGACCTCATCGGGGCTGGTGGGGGTGATATCGTGATGATATAACGTGCGAATCGGGAACGGAATGGTGAGGTGATTCCGCCGCGCTGTGTACCAAATGCGGGTCATAAACTCGTCCCGAACTTTGGGCAAATTCTCATAGTTGGGCAAATAAAGACGCACCTTGTAGGTAATCGCAAAATCGTCATAGCTGATGGTTTGCACCTCAGGGGCGGGGTTATTCAAAATACCGTCGGTTTCTAAAGCGGCCTCGATCAAGACCCGTTTAACTTTGTTAGGCGGATCATCGTACGAAAAGCCAATCATAACTGGCTCAATGTGGAGCTTGAGGGGGCGACGATAGTTGCGAATCACATCGCGGGCCAAAATTGAGCTGGGGACGATCAGTAACTCTCGTTCGCGGGTCACCAAATGCACCGAGCGCCAGTTAATCTCAACCACTTTGCCGATGTTGTCACCGGCCTCTAGCCAGTCACCCACCTCAAAAGGACGCTCAAACAGCAAGGCCACCCCTGAGAACAAGTTACCCAGGGTGTCTTGTAAAGCAAGGCCGAGCACGATGGAGCTGACCCCCAGGGCGGTGATCAAACCGCCTAAATCCATTTTCCACACCACCGATAGCACGATGGTGATGCCCACCAAAATCAGCACCACGCGGATCAGGTCGCGCAAAATTTTGGGAATGTTATCCTGCCAGGTATTGGGACGTGCCCCGACAAATAGGACTGTATTTACCAGGGCTAAGGAGACATGGAGCAGTGAGACCCAGAACAAGGTTTGGACAATCCGCAGGCTGGTGCGATCACCATCTAGCTCGATCACCTGGGTGAGCAAAATTAACAGCGCCAGGGTCGGCAAAATAACATTACGAACCTCCCCCACAATGCCTGCCAGGTCTGACGAATGGGACTTGAGTCTAAGGGCGATTTCATTGGCGAGCACCATCACTGCCGGGAACAGCACCACCAGGCTAATGCCCCAGATGAACCAGTTTTCTTGTAGGAGGGGGGTGTTCATAGGGGGGAGGGTGAAGAGTAGAGGTTAGAGAGAGGGTATTGGTGCCAGATTAAGATATCAGTCGCAGATACTACGAGACCATGCCTGAGAGCGCCATCAACCGCAGGTGGAGGTCGCAGAGATCGCCGCCCAGATGGAGGCGCGCCCAGTCATCTTTGCCTAGCAGGCATAATACCGTCAACTAGCGCATCTGGATTGCCGATGGCTCCCCCTTAGAAGCGCTGTTTCGCAAACTTCAATGTAGCCGATGAAGGCGAACCCGACGATATGTCATCGTGGGCGAGTTTACCGACCTGGTGGGGCTAGGGCTCAAGGAATACACGGCCCTCAATGCCAGCGATCGCGATGATAGGATTAATATCCAAGACCTGCTGGTGTTTGGGTTGTATATGCCGGATGCGATCGCAACCTACGAGGTCAACGGCGAAACCTTTATTGTCACCGCCAACGAAGGCGACGATCGCGGCGACGCGGACGAAGACGAACGGGGCGATGCCATTCGTCTCAAAGATCTCGAAGACGTCATCTCCTTTGGGCGCGATGGCCTTGAGCTAGCTCAAGGTATTGATGAAGCGCTGCTTGAGGATGAGGTTCTGGGTCGTCTAACATCTCGTCCTTAGATGGCGACACCGACGACGATGGCGACATCGACCAAATCGTGGCCTACGGCGGTCGTTCTTTCTCCATCTGGAAGGAAAATGGCACTCGGGTCTATGACAGTGGGGATGACTTTAAGCAGATCACGGCCCAGCGGGTGCCCGAGATCTTTAACTCTAACGGCGACCCTGACAGCTTTGACAGCCGCAGCGACACGAGCCGGAAGGGGTGATGGTGGGCCAATTTGGCGGGCGCACCCTGGCCTTTATCGGCCTGGAGCGCGTCGGCGGGGTGATGGTGTATGACATTACCGACCCAGCCAATGCCTTCTTTTTGAGCTACACGCCGAATGCCCCTGGAGACAACAGCCCCGAAGGGGTACTTTACATCGGGGAAGAGGAAAGCCCTACGGGTATACCGCTATTGGTGACGACGAATGAGATTAGCGGCACGACCGCAGTTTATGAGGTGGTGCCTGAGCCAGGCACTCTTTTGGGTCTGCTGAGTGCAGCGGGCGCTGCGGGGCTAAGCCTCAGGCGTAGGCGTCGCATGGCTTAATCGACACTGCTTGATTGACAACGACTTGCTCTGGATAACACTTTGAGCCTCCTGTTGGGAAATACTCCCAGGGGGCTTTTTTGTGATCGGGGTGAGGCCCCTACTGGGTTGCCGGTCCTCTGTCATTATCCGTTGCCAGATCCACAAGATAGCTCTGCTCTGAGAGCACTTGCTGGAGTGCCCCCGCTAGCTTTTCATCGTCTTCGACCAGCAAAAATTTCATAGCTGTCTGGTGAGACTTCTTATCAGGTTACAGGAGTTATCAGGTTACAGGAGCCGTGTCAGGTCATCAGCCTCATAATTTCCTCAGAATCTGTCAGTACTGTTTGAGGTGTGCTCTGAGAACTTTGGGCGCTGGGAAGCGCTTCTGCGATACAGTCGTCACTTGGGGAAGTATCCATGCGTATCACTGTTGCAGGCTGTCAGGAGCAGGTTGCTAAAGCATCCCTGCCTGACCCCTCATGAATTCCTCAAAATCAATCAGTATTGTTCTAAGAATCCGATTTATCAGCCTGAGGGGGTGCTATGGCAGTTGATCACCTGATCGTGGGCAGTGGCCTATCGGCACTGGTGTTTGGGGCTCTGATGGCCAACACAGGTAAACGGATCCAAATGCTAGAATCCCACGAGTACCCCGGCGGCTTTGGTCATACCTTTACGATGGCAAAGCAATATACCTTTAACGCCCAGCTGCACTACGTCTGGGACTGTGGCGAAGGCAATACGGTCAACCGGGTGCTAAAACGGTTGGGCCTCGATCAAGAGATTACCTTTGAACGCTATGACCCAGATGGGTTTGATCACATGAGGATGCCGGGGTATGCCCTGGAGATTCCCTCCGAGATGCCAACGCTGAGTCAGCGACTGACGCGGCTTTTCCCTGAACACCAGGCGTCAGTCCAGCGATTTCTTGACGAAGTCCAAAGGGTGCGGGCCGGGTTGAAGATTTTGTCACCCCCCGTGCAGCCCCTGGATCTGATGCGACAGTTGGGTAAAGTTACCGCCACCGCCCGGTATGTGAACAGCACCCTACAGGATGTATTCGATCGATGTAAGCTGCCCCTGGCTGCCCAGACCCTACTGGCGCTGCAATGGCCTGATTTTTTGTTGCCGCCCAACCAGCTGTCTTTTTATGCCTGGGTGATTCTCTTTACCGGCTATCAAGAGGGCGCATTCTACCCGACGCACCATTTTGAGACCGTGATCAACGCCCTCGTCAAGGTGATCGAAGACCACGGTGGGCAGGTTTTGCTCAATCAGGAGGTCGTGAATTTTCTGGTCGCTAGCTCGGGAAAAGACATCACAGTTCAAGGCGTTCAGGCGATTGATCGGATTACCCACGCCACCCAGGACTTTACAGCCAACACCGTCATTTGCAACATGGACCCCAAAAAAGCGGCCAAAATGATCGGCTTTGAGAAATTCTCAAAGGCGGTCCAAAAGAAGTTGGACTATGACTACTCCCCGTCAAATTTTATGGCCTACTGTGTGGTCAAAGATCTCGACCTGCGAGACTACGGCTTTGGCAAGTGGAATACCTTCCACACAGAACAGCCCAACCTCAACGCAGCCTTCGAGCAAATGTATGAGCATCACGATTTTTCTAAGCCGAGTTTTGCGATTACCACCCCTACCTTGCTAACCGATGCCCAGCGAGATTGTCCAGACGATTGCCAGGTGATCGAGTTTTTGACCGTGGCGAACTATGACTATTTTCGGGCGTTGCGAGATAAAGATCGCAACGCCTATACCCAGAAAAAAGCAGAGATTTTAGATCACATCCTGGATATCGTCGAAGCGCAGTACGTGCCTGACCTGAGAAAACATCTTGTTTTCAAAATTACCGGCAGCCCCACCACCAACGAGCGGTTTTGTAATTGCCCCAGCGGCAATTCCTACGGCTCCAGTCTGACTCCCCAAAACATGAGCCTGGGTCGGCTCAACCACCAGAGTTCCTTGAGAAATTTCTACTTTTGCAATGCCTCCGCCGGGTACCCAGGCTTTGCCCCCACTTTTTGGACCGGGGCACTGCTCTATCAAAGGCTGTCCGGCGATGTTGTCTTATCGAAGGGCTAACCATCATGAGAATCGCAATCATCGGAGGCGGTGCCAGCGGCATGGTGACCGCCTATCTACTCGATCAACAAGGGCATCAGGTGACCGTTTTTGAGCGTCAGCCCGTTCTGGGGGGCCACATTCGCACCCTCAACAAAAATGTGCAGCCTAATCATTCCAACTGCGATCTGCTCTTAGAAAATGGTGTGCTGGAGTTTCCGGCGGCATTTCATAACTTTTTAGCCCTGATGCAAACCTTAGCGGTTGAGTTGGAGCCCGTCGATATTGGCTCCGCCTTGTTTTTACAGAAGGGTCAGCATGTGCTCTCCGGGGGCATGATTCGCAAAAATTTCACCGGATGGCAGCGGTTTCTGGCGTATCTGAGGCTCGATACGCTATACGCCCGGTCTGCCGGATTTTGGGCGAGAATGCGGTTTCCTAAAACGCAGGATTTTTATGACCAGCCGATGTCTCACTATTTATCTCGACCCTGCATCCGCAATAGCTGGATCAAGTTGTTGATCATGTATAGCTATTCTACCCCCTTTGAGTTAATTGATAATTTCCCCGCAGAGCTGGCGATTCCGGCGCTGCGCCAATATATTTTTGTCCACTGGTACAGGATTAAAGGCGGGGTATACACCTATATCGAAAAAATCCTGAATCGGTTTAGGGGCGAGATTTTTCTAGACGCCAGGGTGAAGGCCATTACCCGAGACGACAAGGGCATCACCGTTGAGTTGCCGGAAGGGGGACAGCCGTTTGACAAAGTCGTGTTTGCCACACCACCCGATCAGGTGATGCAGCTATTGGCCGATCCGACCCCCGCAGAGTGCCAGCGCTTCTCAAGTTGGCGAGAGAACCGGGTGCGGACGTTTCTCCACTCAGATACTGCGCTGTACGAGCGCTATGGCATTAATCACCCCTCGGAGTTTGACTTTTTTCAAACCGATGACGGCTGGGGCTACAATGCTTTTCTTAACAATCTTTGTGGGATTACCTCACCCCAGCGCTATAGCCTGGCCTTTAACCTGGCAAACCGGATTGAGAAGGACAAAATCTTACACATTCAAGAGCATCATACGCCGCTATATACCGTCGAGGCCTTTCACTACCGAGATCAGGTGGTCGAGACCAATGGTGAGAACCACACGTATCATGCTGGGGCGTATCTCGGCGATGGGTTGCATGAGGGGGCGATAACCTCGGCGATGCGGGTGGCTGAGTTGATTGGGTAGGTCGCGATCGCAAAGAAACCTTATTTTTGAAGTCGTCAGAGTCAGACTCCCTTAAAATCCTTGCCGCATCTGTTTTCGATATTATTGGCCGCCCTTGAGTGATGGTGTTCATAGAGTGCCTTTGGCGTAGATGCCTACAGGGAGAGTTCTACTGTGAAAGTAAGATAATAAATTGAGGAAATTGTGAGGAAGATGACTGTTCCCCTCATAAATTCCTCAACTTTGAGACCTAGTCTAGAAATAAGCTACAAAAGCTTCTATTCTTATTACAATCGCCAGAGAGCATGGCTGTTAAAACCCTAACCATTGATAATCAGCTGATCAGTGCCCGCCAGGGGGAAACCCTGCTCGATGCAGCCCATGACGCGGGCGTCTCCATTCCTACCCTCTGCTATCTAGATGGGATCTCTACAGTGGGGGCCTGTCGGCTCTGTTTGGTAGAGGTAGAGGGCAGATCCAAGCTATTTCCGGCCTGCGTAACGGTGGTCGAGGAAGGCATGGTGGTGCAGACCCACACAGATCGTCTAGACCAATACCGACGCATGATTGTGGAACTGTTACTGGCTGAGGGTAATCACGTCTGCTCAGTCTGTGTGTCTAACGGCAACTGTGAGCTGCAAGACCTGGCGGTAGAGATGGGGGTCGATCATGTGGGGCTGACCTATCAGTTTCCAGATCGCAAGGTGGATATCTCCCATGAGCGATTTGGGCTTGATCACAATCGCTGTGTGCTGTGTACGCGATGCGTCCGAGTCTGTGATGAGTTAGAAGGTGCCCACACCTGGGATATGGCCGGTCGCGGGCGCACCTCCCATGTGATTAGCGATCTCAACCAACCCTGGGGAGACGCCAGTAGCTGCACCGCCTGCGGTAAGTGCGTCAATGCCTGCCCAACAGGAGCATTATTTTATCGCGGCTCAACAGTGGGAGAAATGCAACACAATCGCGCTCAGCTGAGTTTTATTGCCAATAACCGTCAAAAGCGGCAAGGTCAAGCTACAGAGCGATCCTAAGTGGGAACAATCAACTAAGATTGCGTATGATTTATCGTCTGATTAGAACGAAGATTGCAACTGCAAGAACAAAATAGCCAAATCCCTTTTGCAGATGTTTGGCGTCAATAAATCGGGTTAAATATGAGCCTGCCAGTGTACCCACGCTGGCGGTTAGCGTAAAGGAGATGACTAAAGCCCAATCCACACTCACCTGGTTCAAGTAGCCCAAAAAGCCGGTGGCTGACTTTGCAGCGATAATCAACAGAGAGGTGCCGATAGCTTCTTTCATGGGGAGGCTGCCCAGCAGCACCAGGGCCGGAATAATCATAAATCCACCGCCCACACCCACAAACCCGGTGAGAATACCAACCCCCAATCCTTCGACAGGAATGAGGAATGAGGAATGGCTATGGTCTTTTTGGATGGCTACCTGGGTAGCGACCGCAGGCTGCCTGTTACCCTGGATCAGGGACAGTTCTACTTTACCCTTTTTGATCATCAAAACGCTAGCCAGGACCATGACGATGCCAAAACAAATCAGCTGAAAGGTATCGCTGATAAAGGGCAAACCGGCAAGGCGAGCCCCTAGATAAGCACCCAGCATGGCGGCTGGGGTGAAGACAGCGGCTGTCCTAAGGTTCACGTTGCCTTGCAACCCGTGGGGAATTGCACCAATCAAACTGACGATGCCGACAATTACCAGACTCATTGCGATCGCAGCCTTAGCCCCCACCCCCATCACATACACCAAAATTGGCACAGCCAGAATAGACCCACCGCCGCCGATGAGCCCTAAACTTAGCCCAATGCAAACCGCTAAGAGATGCCCAATTAACCAAAGCATTGATCAAACCTGGGCCGTGACAGTCACTCTACCGCACTGCTCATTGGCAGGCACCGCCTCCATGATTCGCTTAGGATCGGGCAGATCGAGAGCCTCCATAAACTTGATAAAGCTCTCGCGATCTTTGCCAACAAACCGGGGATTGAATCGCTTCTCTTCACCCATCGTCGAGACCGTCTGTCCTTTATAATCGTGACCCGGATAAACTAGCGTTTCATCTGGCAAGGTGAATAGCCGCTGCGTCACATGATCGTAAAGCGTACCCGCATCCCCACTTTGAAAATCAGTGCGTCCACACCCCCGAATCAACAGCGCATCGCCTGTCAGCACATGGGTGCCGTTGATCAGGTAGGACATATGGCTGTCGGTATGCCCGTGGGTTTCAATCGCCTGAATTTTGACCTCACCCACGATGAGTCTCTCACCCTGTTGAATATAGCGATTGGCACAGGCGGCTTTTGCATTCTGAGGGACAATGCCTTCACAGCCTGTTAATTCTCGCAGTTTGCCAGTGCCGGTTACATGATCAGCGTGAATGTGAGTCTCCAAGCAATATTTCAGCGTTAACCCCAGCTCATTCAACAGTTTGGAGTCCCGTTCTACCTGCTCTAAGACAGGGTCAACCAGCACCGCTTCTCGGGTGGTTGGATCCGCAACCAGATAGGTGTACGTCCAGGTCGCGTGATCAAACAATTGACGAAACAACATTATTTTTCTCCTGGATATTGATTATCAATACATCTAAAATCGAACAACCTTGGAAAGCCTGATAGGAAAGGATTAAAAGATTTCAAAAAGCAAAATCTGCAAAGGTATTTTATCAACGACCTTTACTAGATTAGTAAATTATATCACCATGCAGTAATTTAATTCATTAGATGTTTAGAAACATTTGCCTGCCCCAGACTCGTGATTTCGATTATCTCGGTCACGTTCTTTGAGCCCGACTTTAGGGCACAAACAATCTGTCATCGACTCACTTCAGACAAAACCTTAAAGAAATCTGCCATTAGCCCCAGCGCAGCAGGAAGGAGATGGGCGATGCCACGATCGACAGCTGGCGTCTTAGCTGTCTTTTTTTCTTGAGAGACTTAGCAGGCATGATCTTGCTAGGGAGTGTGGAATCAAGAATACTCTATAGTGAACCCTTTACTATATTGTCATAGAGTATTTTATGAAGTGTCACTACTCACCCTGAGATAGGGTTGAGTACTGCTGGTAAAGCAGTGAACCTACAATCAGCCCAATCACAAATAGAACTGGATTCCAGATACCCAATATCAGAGCTGTGATTCCTGGACCGGGGCAATAACCAGCAATCCCCCAACCTACACCAAATATGGCAGCCCCGATCATCAGTCGCCTGTCGATGTTTTTCCGAGTGGGGAGATGAAACTTCTCAGCTATCAAGGGATGGGGAAGCCGCAATACAAAGCGGAAGGCAATCACGGTTACCAGCACGGCTCCACCCAGTACGAATAGCAGGGTGGGATCCCAATTGCCAGCAACATCTAAAAAGCCGAGGACGCGATCGCGATCGATCATCTGTGATACCCCCAGACCCAGACCAAATAACCCCCCCGAGATCAAAGCAACCAAATTCTCTTTCATCTTAATTACCCTAAAAGAACTCTCAATTACCCTAAAAGAACAATACATGACGCATCACAAAAACCGTCATCATGCCCGTCGCCAAAAAAGTCAGCGTCGCCACCAGCGAACGCGGCGACAATCGACCTAATCCACACACGCCGTGACCACTGGTGCAGCCGCTGCCCATGCGGGTGCCAAAGCCCACCAGCAGACCCCCGAAAGTCATAGCCCAGGGGGCAAAGGCAGACGCTGGCGTTGGCTGGGGTGCTAACCCGTATTCATAGAGCGTGCCGCCGATCAGCATGCCGAGGATAAAAATCCAGCGCCAGCCTTCCCCCGTCGCGAAACGGATAGCCCCGTTAACAATGCCACTAATACCGGCGATGCGCCCATTGAAGGCCAGCAAGAGAGTGGCACTGATGCCAATCAGCCCCCCTCCGAGCAATGCAGCAATCCCATTAAACTCTGTCATTATGGTTCTTCTTTATCTCCTGTTTTAATAATCATTTTGCCTATGATTATATTACTTTATGATTATATTATATAAATCTGAGTCAAATCCTCAAGCCACTCAACTTCAGCCCCCGGTCTCCTCATAACTTCCTCAAACTTTTGGTTTATATCTGAGTTGTGTTACGGCTCGAATCAGGAGGGGCCATGAATCGGATCAAGTTAGCGACCGTGTGGCTGGGTGGCTGCTCGGGCTGTCACATGTCGTTTTTAGACCTGGATGATTGGCTGCTCGAGCTGGCTCGTCAGGTCGAGCTTGTCTATAGCCCCCTGGCCGACGTCAAGATCTATCCCGAGGGGGTAGATATGGCGCTGGTGGAAGGTGCGATCGCAAATCAAGATCATCTCAACATAATTCGTCAGGTGCGCGCCCGTACAAAATATCTAATCGCCTTTGGGGACTGTGCTGTCACAGGCAACGTCACGGCCCTACGCAACCCGCTAGGTCGTGCTGAACCTGTCCTCAACCGGGCCTATCTAGAGGCCGACACACAGCCCCAGCTACCCCAGAGTGATCTGATACCGTCCTTGCTAGATCAGGTGATGTCCATTCACCAATGGGTTAGCGTAGACTGCTATCTACCCGGTTGTCCCCCCAATGCCACTCGCATCAGAGCTGTGCTGGAACCGCTACTCATGGGTAAGGAGCCTGCCTTGTCAGGTTCCGACTTGATCCGATTTGGATAAGCTTCCTCATAAAGTCCTCAAACTTTTGATTTACAACTAACTTGTCGACAACATTTTAAGAACATCTGTTTGCTCAGTTAGGAGGTCAGCTATGTTAAATGTTAGAGATATTATGACAACGCCTGTGGTCGTGATTCGCAATTCGGCCACGGTTGAAAACGCAATTGATCTGATGCGAGCCAAGGGGGTGCGATCGCTGATTATTGATAAGTGTCACGCAGAGGGTTCCTATGGCATTCTCACCGAGAAAGACATTGTTTATAAGGTCATTGCCTGTGGCAATGATCCGGCCAATGTAAGGGTTTGCAGTATTATGCGACAGCCCTGCATTCAGATACCTGCCAGTGCCACGGTACAGGCGGCGGCACAATTCCTGGCGGATGCTGGCATTCACCGAGCCCCGGTGATTGAGCACCATGATCTATTGGGCATCATCTCCGTCACCGATATCTTGTTTAAGGGCAACCCCAGCCTGCAACCCCAGGATGAACTCGCCCAGCGCACTCAAGCAGCGTTGCAGCATGCCCGCATCATCAACGATGAAAAAGCTCAGGTTGAGCAAGAGTGCGATACTGCCTGGCAAATCTTTGAGGATAGACACATAAACTTTGCTGCTAACGTTTAACCCGGCCAAGGAGACGCCATCGTGGCCAACAGAATCGTCATTGACCCCGTGACGCGCATTGAGGGTCACGCTAAAATCTCCATCTATCTGGACGACCAGGGAGAAGTGGCTGACGCCCGGTTTCACGTTACCGAATTTCGCGGCTTTGAGAAGTTTTGCGAAGGTCGGCCCTTTTGGGAAATGCCCGCTATCACAGCGCGCATCTGTGGCATCTGTCCAGTCAGCCATCTGTTGGCCTCCGCAAAAACGGGCGATCGGCTGCTGGCAGTTCAGATTCCCCCGGCGGCGGAGAAACTCCGACGGCTGATGAACCTGGGCCAGATTATCCAATCCCACGCCCTGAGCTTTTTCCATCTCAGCAGCCCGGATTTGCTACTGGGGTGGGAGAGTGATCCGGCCCAACGAAATGTCTTTGGTCTAATGGCCGTTGAGCCGGAGTTGGCCCGAGGGGGGATTCGCCTGCGTCAGTTTGGGCAAACGGTAATTGAGCAGCTGGGTGGGCGTAAAATTCATCCGTCCTGGGCGGTCCCTGGGGGGGTGCGGTCGAATCTCTGTGAAGCAGATCGCGCTGATATTCGATCTCGGTTGCCTGAGGCCAAAGCCATTGCTTTAAAGGTGCTCGATCAATTCAAGCATTTGCTAGACGACTTTCAGCAGGAAGTCCATATCTTTGGCAACTTCCCCAGCTTGTTTATGGGGCTGGTCTCGGCTGACGGTACCTGGGAGCATTATGAGGGTCACCTGCGTTTTGTTGATGGTGGCGGTAATATCATTGCTGACCGACTCGACCCTGGCTGTTATTCTGAGTTTATTGGTGAGGCCGTACAGCCAGATTCTTATCTAAAGTCTCCTTACTACAAGCCTTTGGGCTATCCCAATCAGCCTCAGCAGTGTCATTTGGAGAGTGGCCTGTATCGAGTGGGTCCATTGGCGCGGCTGAATGTTTGCGA
>JBCDDJ010000013.1:0-36517 GCA_039180385.1 Cyanobacteria bacterium P01_G01_bin.38
ACCTGCATCTGCACCCACAGAACCCGTCGACGAGGAATAGTGACTACTCCAGCGGAGACTCCCAAAAGCCTGAGCCTTTTGGGAGTCTCTCAAAACCACATTTCTAAAACTACCCCTCCAAAAACACAGTGCAGCGCGCGATAGAAGGAATCAAAACAGAATGCCGAAGTTAGAACAGCGGTTTGACTACGTCAAGATTGGTTTGGCCTCCCCTGAGCGGATTCGCCAGTGGGGCGAACGCACCTTGCCCAATGGCATGCTTGTGGGTGAAGTCACTAAGCCTGAGACCATTAATTACAGGACGCTCAAGCCAGAGATGGATGGCTTATTTTGTGAGCGTATTTTTGGCCCTGCTAAAGATTGGGAGTGTCACTGCGGTAAATATAAGCGTGTTCGGCACCGGGGGATTGTCTGTGAGCGCTGTGGCGTTGAGGTCACCGAATCTCGAGTCCGACGCCACCGTATGGGATACATCAAGTTGGCGGCTCCGGTTGCCCACGTGTGGTATCTGAAAGGCATTCCTAGCTATATTGCCATTTTGCTCGACATGCCGCTGCGCGATGTCGAGCAAATCGTTTACTTTAATGCCTACGTTGTCCTTGACCCAGGCAATGCTGACAGCCTCAGCTACAAGCAACTGCTGAGCGAAGATCAGTGGATTGAAATCGAGGACCAGCTCTATGACGAAGACTCTAATTTAGTTGGTATTGAGGTCGGCATCGGGGCAGAAGCGCTGCAGCAGCTTTTACAGGATCTTGAGCTTGAAGCCGTGGCAGAAAAGCTCAGGGAAGACATCGCCACCGCAAAAGGCCAGAAACGGGCCAAGCTAATTAAGCGTTTGAGGGTGATCGATAACTTTATCGCTACCGGCTCTAAACCAGATTGGATGGTGCTGGATGTGATTCCGGTGATCCCGCCAGATTTGCGTCCGATGGTGCAACTTGACGGGGGGCGGTTTGCAACCTCAGATCTGAACGATCTCTATCGTCGAGTGATCAACCGCAATAACCGTCTGGCGCGTCTACAAGAGATCTTGGCCCCCGAGATTATTGTCCGTAACGAGAAACGGATGCTACAGGAGGCCGTTGATGCACTGATTGATAACGGGCGACGCGGGCGCACCGTGGTGGGGGCCAATAACCGACCCCTCAAGTCTCTCTCCGACATCATTGAGGGTAAGCAAGGGCGTTTTCGGCAAAATCTATTGGGTAAGCGGGTTGACTATTCGGGGCGTTCCGTCATTGTGGTAGGGCCTAAGCTCAAGATTCATCAGTGTGGGTTACCTCGAGAGATGGGTATCGAGCTATTTCAGCCGTTTGTAATTCATCGGTTGATTCGCCAGGGGCTAGTCAACAACATCAAAGCTGCTAAAAAGCTCATCCAACGAAATGATCCCAGCGTTTGGGAGGTACTCGAGGAGGTGATTGAGAGTCACCCGGTCATGCTCAACCGCGCACCCACCCTACACCGACTAGGCATTCAAGCCTTTGAGCCGATCTTGGTAGAAGGTCGTGCGATTCAGCTGCATCCGCTGGTCTGTCCGGCCTTTAACGCTGACTTTGATGGTGACCAGATGGCTGTTCACGTGCCCCTTTCCCTCGAATCCCAGGCCGAGGCGCGGTTGCTGATGCTGGCTTCAAACAACGTGCTGTCACCGGCCACGGGGCGACCCATCATCACCCCTAGTCAGGACATGGTGCTGGGCTGTTACTATCTGACTGCCGAAAACCCTTATGACCAAAAGGGGTCAGGTCAATACTTTGCCAACATGGAAGATGCGGTGATTGCCTACGAGCATGGAATTGTTGATTTACACGCCCATGTTTGGCTGCGCTTTGATGGCCCAGTCGAGTCCGATGAGGCTGACCATGAGCCGGTTGAGGTCAACAAAAATGACGATGGTACTGTGACCAAGCTCTATAAATTTAGGCGGGTTCGCGAAGATGCTGAGGGGGTTTTGCTCTCCCAATATATCGATACAACGCCAGGCCGCATTATCTACAACCAGGCTGTCCACAAAGCCTTGGCAAACTAGGACTACCACAGCATACCAACTACCACCACTTCATTAATCACCGTTTAGGGACGAGAATCAGCATGGCAGACCAAGGCCTCGACAAATCCACACCCGTCATCTTTCGCAATCGAACGATTGACAAAAAGCAGCTCAAAAAATTGATCTCCTGGTCATTTGCCAGTTATGGGACTGCTCGTACGGCCCATCTGGCCGATGAGATTAAGGATCTCGGTTTTAAGTACGCGACCCGAGCAGGGGTTTCGATCAGTGTTGAAGATTTGCAGGTACCCCCGAGTAAGCGGGCTCTCTTAGAATCTGCTGAAGAAGATATTCGGACTACCGAAGAACGCTATACCCGAGGTGAAATTACTGAGGTTGAGCGTTTCCAAAAAGTGATTGATACCTGGAACGGTACCAGTGAAGAACTTAAAAATGAGGTGGTGCGAAACTTTAAGCTCAATAACCCTCTCAACTCCGTCTACATGATGGCCTTTTCAGGGGCTCGCGGTAATATCTCCCAGGTGCGTCAGCTGGTGGGTATGCGGGGTCTCATGGCAAACCCCCAGGGGGAAATTATTGACCTACCGATTAAAACTAATTTCCGTGAAGGTTTGACGGTCACAGAATATATCATTTCATCCTATGGTGCCCGTAAAGGTCTCGTAGATACAGCATTACGGACGGCTGACTCTGGCTACCTGACCCGACGTTTGGTAGACGTCTCCCAAGATGTGATTATTCGTGAAATTGACTGTGGGACAGAGCGTGGTATTCCCATGACCAGCATGAAGGATGGGGACCGCGTTTTGATTTCCATCGAGGACAAACTCTTGGGGCGTGTGCTTGCTGAAGACGCTCTGCATCCTGAAACCGGAGACGTTTTGATCGCTCGCAATGAACCGATTACCGCTGAAATGGCTAAAGCGGCGGATGATGCGGGGATTGACCGGGTGATGGTGCGCTCGGCGCTGACCTGTGAAGCGGCTCGGTCCGTTTGTCAGCACTGCTATGGTTGGAGCTTGGCCCATTCCCACATGGTTGATCTGGGTGAAGCTGTCGGCATTATTGCGGCCCAGTCGATCGGTGAACCGGGGACGCAGCTCACTATGCGGACGTTCCACACGGGGGGAACATTTACTGGAGAAATGGCTCCCCAAGCCAGGGCTAGCATTGCTGGGCAGGTTAAACTTCCTAAGCGACTTCGCAGTCGAGCCTTTCGGACCCGCCATGGGGAAGATGCGCTAGTGATGGAAGCCAACGCAGAGATTTTGATTGAGGGTAGCAGCGGTAAGCCTCAAAAAGTAGCCCTGCCCCAAGGCTCGATTATGTTTGTGCAAGAGGGCGATACCCTTAGCGTGGGTCAGCTGATTGCTGAACTCCCCACATCGGGCCGCGTTCGTAAAGTCACTGAAAAAGCCAGTAAGGATGTGACCAGTGACCTATCTGGAGAAGTGCTTTTTTCTGGCCTCGTGCAAGAGGAGAAGAAAGACCGTCAGGGCAATACGACCCGATTGGCTCAGCGGGGTGGGCTGTTGTGGGTCCTCTCTGGTGAGGTCTATAACCTGCTACCCGGTGCGGAGCCGGTGGTTAAAAATGGTGACCAAATTGAGGCCCATGGCATCTTAGCTGAGACAAAGCTGATGACCGAGCGCGGGGGTATTGTCCGTTTGCCTGAGCAACAAGAGGATGGGAAGAGTGGCCGCGAAGTTGAAATCATTACGGCTTCCGTCCTCCTGGATCAATCATCGGTACAGGTAGAAAGTGGGCAGGGGCGTGAGCACTACTTTGTCGAGACGGCTCATGGTCAGAGGTTTTCGTTGATTGCCACCCCTGGCACTAAAGTTGCTGCAGGGCAAGTTGTGGCTGAGCTGGTTGATGATAGCTATCACACCCAAACCGGCGGTATTATCAAATTCTCTGGGGTTGAGGTGGCCAAACGGGGCAAAGCCAAGCAAGGGTATGAGGTGACTAAAGGCGGCACTTTGCTGTGGATCCCTGAAGAGTCCCATGAGGTTAACAAAGATATTTCGCTCCTGCTGGTCGAAGATGGTCAGTATGTCGAAGCTGGCACAGAGGTGGTCAAAGATATCTTTTGTCAGACCAATGGTGTGGTCGAAGTCACCCAGAAAAATGACATCCTGCGGGAAATTGTGATCAAACCGGGTGATATTCACATGGTGGACTCGCCGGACGATGTGTCTGACAAAGATGGCGTCCTGGTGAGTGCTGGCGAATCCGTGATGCCCGGTGTCACCGCTGCGGATTTGCGTTACGTCGAATATGTCGAAACTCCGGAAGGGGCGGCGCTCTTGCTTAGACCTGTGCAAGAATTTGAAGTGCCTGATGAGCCTTCCATCCCTAGCCAGGATTCGGTCAGTGACAGTGGAGATAATTCTATTTGTCTACGGGCTATTCAACGGATTTTGTACAAAGATGGTGAGCGGGTTAAGTCTGTTGAAGGTCTGGAGCTTCTGCGGACGCAGCTGGTGTTAGAAATCAATGAAGATTCGACCCAGTTGACCGCTGACATTGAACTGACCCCTGACGAGGGCGACAGCGATGTCATGCGTTTGCAGCTCGTCATCCTGGAATCGCTGGTCATTCGTCGCGATGTGGCGGCTGATCAGACCCAGGGCAGTACCCACACTCGGTTGCTGGTCGAAAGTGGTCAGCAAATTGAGCCAGGTGCCGTGGTTGCCCGGACTGAGATTCAGTGTAAGGAAGCCGGAAAAGTGCGCGGTATCCGCGAAGACGTCGAGGCTGTGCGACGGATTTTAGTCGTCCGTGATGCTGATTTGGTGACCATAGATACTGGCGGCAAGTCTCCGCTCGTGACAGTGGGTGACCTGATTGTCGATGGCCATGCGATCGCAGAGGGGATAGCCAGCCAAGAATCCGGCCAAGTGGTTGCCATAGAGGACTCCGCCGTGGTGCTCAGGTTGGCGCGGCCCTATCGTGTATCCACCGGTGCTGTTTTGCATATCGAAGATGGTGACCTGGTACAGCGGGGTGACAACCTGGTCCTGCTCATCTTTGAGCGTGCCAAGACTGGAGATATCATCCAAGGTCTACCTCGGATTGAAGAACTCTTGGAGGCCAGGAAGCCTAAAGAAGCCTGTATCCTAGCAGAGCGTCCGGGGACGGCCCAAGTTGTCTACAACGACGATGAATCGGTCGAGGTTAAAGTGATCGAAGATGACGGTGTGATCACGGAGTATCCGATTCCACCGGGGCAGCCGATGATTGTTTCGGATGGTCAGCAGGTGAGCCTAGCAGAGGCTTTGACGGATGGCCCAGCGAACCCACATCAGATTTTGGAGATTTTCTTCAAATATCATCGCGAGACCAAAGGCTCCCACGAGGCTTCGATGCTGAGTTTAGAGCAGGTACAAACCTTTTTGGTGCTCGAAGTGCAGTCGGTGTATCAGTCTCAGGGGATTGATATCTCTGACAAGCACATTGAAGTGATTGTTCGACAGATGACCTCCAAAGCCAAAGTTGATGATGGTGGAGATACTACGATGCTACCGGGCGAGCTGGTAGAGATTCGTCAGCTTGAGCAGGTGAATGAAGCAATGTCGATTACGGGTGGGGCTCCGGCGGAATACACGCCAGTGCTGCTGGGGATCACGAAGGCTTCTCTAAATACAGACAGCTTTATCTCAGCGGCGAGCTTCCAGGAGACCACCCGTGTGCTGACAGAAGCCGCTATCGAAGGTAAGTCAGACTGGCTGCGTGGCCTTAAGGAGAATGTCATCATTGGGCGTTTGATTCCGGCTGGGACAGGCTTTAATGCCTACGAAGAACCGACCACCCCAGAGATTGATCCTGCCTTTGAGAATGCCTTTTTAGAGGATGATCTAACCCTGCAAGATATGGTCTTAGACGATCGGACTGCTCGGGTGTATGACCGTGAAGGCGGTTTAGATCTGTTTTCGGGAGAAGGGGCTGGTAATAAGGCGGAGAGCAAGGGTGACGCTGAGGTTGGGGGTGATCAAAAGTCTGCATCTCCCTCGTCTTTCTTTGATGACGATGCTCTGATTGATGATAAAACGCAGCTCTAGAGGATTGTTTTCTAGAGCAACCGCCAGTCAAAAGGGGAGGCTCATTATGGGCCTCCCCTTTTGATTTATACGAAACGGACAGGCGAGACGCCCACCCTAAAAATTAGGGCATCTACCCATTTAGGCTTTCTAACTCAGCCGTTTTGATCGAGAGCTGCTGGGTGCTGTTGCCCCGGCGAATGGTGACCCGCAGGGTTTGATCTACGTCTGCCCGATCGACCCTTGACTGTAGCTGATCGGCGGTTTGGAGCCCATCGCCGTCAATGGCTGTGATCACATCACCCCGCCGTAGCCCCGCCGCCGCCGCTGGCGTGTTGGGCATAACACGCATGACTAACACGCCTTCTACCTCGGGGATTTGGATGCCAGCATTAGGATCATCATTGTTGCGCTTGGCCATCTCTGGGGTCAAGGTCGAAATCTGCACACCCAAATAAGGATGGGCGATGCGTTCGCCGCGAGATAGCCGATCTTTGATTTCTTTAGCTTTGTTGATCGGAATGGCAAACCCGATCCCCATCGCATCTGCCCGAATGGCGGTGTTGATGCCAATCACGTCACCCTGGGCATTGAGCAACGGCCCGCCTGAGTTGCCAGGGTTAATGGCTGCATCGGTTTGAATGAAATCAAGCCGCTTATCGGGGATGCCGACCGTGGCACTTGAGCGTTTTAGGGTGCTCACAATCCCTAGGGTAACGGTGTTGTCTAACCCCAGCGGATTGCCGACGGCAATGGCCCAATCTCCTACCTGGACCTGCTCAGAATCTCCGAGGGTCGCCGTCGGTAGGGCATCGTTGCCAGCGTCCACTTTCACGACTGCCATATCAGTGACCTCATCGACACCCTCGACGGTCCCCTCAAAGGTACGGCCATCTTTGAGGGTGACAGTAACCCGGTCAGCCTCATCGACAACGTGGGCATTGGTGAGGATGTCGCCACTACCGTCAATAATAAACCCTGAGCCTTGCCCCCGCAGGCGCTCTTCTTGAGGGACGCGTTGAAAGGTGTCAGGGCCAAAGAAGCCTCGAAAGAAGGGATCATCGTAAAACAGGTCAGGGACGTCTCTGACCACGGTACGCTCGGTGTCGATGCGGACGACAGCAGGGCCAACCCGCTGCACTGCGGCGGCGACAAAACTCTCGCTGGATAAACCGGCTAAAGCCTGAGCCCGAGCCGGTAGTAACCATAGGTTGTTGCTCAACAAAAAGAGCATCAGTATGGTTAATAGGCTTCTAAGCGGGTAGCTTACCGATAGGATAGACATTGTTTTAATCATCTGCTTCATGCGTTCTGATCCTGGACAAGTTTGGGTCGAGCGACCGAGAGAGTCAAGCTTGGGAAAACCTTGGCAATCCCGCCAAGCTTGACTCTATTTTGACAGTTTCAGAGAAAATCGTGGATATAAATCTTCAAGATTGAGGTTAATCATAGATTTAAGTATTGATATCAGAAGCGGTGCGGTTTAGAGCTTTGAGCGTTACCCTAAATATCATGTTGCCAAGCAAGTATAGTACTCTTCCCAACGCCTTGAGATATCGGCTGGCCCGTCCTGCTTTAGCAGGGCTGGTGTTGGCCCTGGCAGTGGGCTGCGGCGAACTGTCGGATAGCACCTATGAAATCGAACTGGCTGATCACCTAACCCGCTATGGTGCCAAAATGTATGGTGCTTACTGGTGCCCCCACTGTGCGACTCAAAAAGAACTCTTTAAAGGCGCTGCCGAGCGGTTGCCTTATGTTGAGTGCGATCCTAACGGTGCCAATGCTCAGCCAGAGCTTTGTCAGGCGAAGGCGATCAGGGCATATCCAACCTGGGAAATCGATGGCGAATTTTATGAAGGGGCTCGGTCACCGGGCAAGCTTGCCCAGCTGACGGGGTTCGAAGCCTCTGTCGAGCAGGATCGGGGCTTTGCTGATCAGTTTTTGCTCAATGAGTCCTCTCCTGCCAATCAGTAGCCCTGAAATCTCATCACACTTCGCATTCATCCCAGACACTCATCCCAGTAGAGTAAGTGCAGTAAAATTTATGTCTCCTTCTAACCCCATTGCGAGTGCGCAGGTCGATAACCTGGTGAACCGAGAGAATGACCATGAGCTGCCTGGGCAAGGGCGCCATGGTCATGTTCATAGTGAAGAGTCGATCAAGCAAATTGTTAATCGTCTGTCGCGCATTGAGGGCCATATTCGTGGCATTAAGACAATGGTGCAAGAAGACCGCCCTTGTCCAGATGTTCTTATACAGGTGGCTGCGGTGCGAGGGGCCCTTGATCGGGTGGCTCGGGTTATTTTAGATGAACATTTGTCAGCCTGTATTAGTCGAGCAGTTTCGGAAGGTGATATCGAGACAGAAATGTCTGCGTTAAAGTCTGCCCTTGATCGATTTCTAAGGTAGTCGTTGCGTCCATTTAAGGGACCCTTTTGAGTAAGTTTGATAGGCAATCAAGACTTGCCTGATTAAGACTTATTCTCGCTGGTCGAGGTCAGAGAAAAATTGCTGACGGCCCAAAATTTGAGCGTTTTCTGAAACCTCTTTGGCGGTGTGAAACGTAAATTTTCGCTGATCACCGGCTTCTTGCCAGGCTTGCTGGACTCTCAGATCGGGGTATTGCCCCTCCATGAGCTGCATCATGATGTTCTGCCATCGACGCTTGAGGTGATGGACTTCGCCCACGTAAAGCTTTAGATTGCCAATGTTCGCGATCGCAAAAATTCCGGAACTCATGATGCCTGCAGGCTCTGAAGCGATATGCCTAGTGTAATCAATTTTGAGCGGCTGCAAGGATACCTAGTGAGGGATAGGGACGTTTTTTTTCACGACCTGACTGGATTGCTCAGGGAGGGCAACACACTTGTTGAAATTCAATAAAAATATCAGCAGGGCAACTACCCAAATGCCGCAGCTGATCAGCAGGCCGTTAAGCAGACCGATGGACTCTGACAAATAAAAAGCGATGCCTCGGACCTGTTCAGAAGATATTCGCAGAACCAGAGCAAAGAGACCAAAACTGGCTAATCCGGCTAAAATTCGCGGCAATTTTTGGGAAGATAGCTGGTTCATAACAGGCAATCGAGCCCAGGGGATAAAGGCCAGATATGCGATCGCATTGTCATTGAATGGAATATTCAGGAGCAAGCAATTCATCAAATGAAATAAGCAGGCGATCGTCAGCCAGAGGTACCAGCTGCGACGTCCCAGGATTGCCACACAAAAGCCGAGTTCAAAAATGACCGCTGAGTAGTCGACTAGCTCCCAAAGGATAGGCAGATTAACCTGGATTGCCAAAGGTGCCAGGAGTTGATCAGCACCAAAGTTGTAATATCCCCGATAAAGCCAACTTAAAAATCCATTGGTAGATGGGTCAAAATCGACCCAATTGAGTGCCTTACCAAATCCAGCTGTAAAAAAGCCAAAGGCAATAAATAGCCCCAATAATGAAAGATTTGCAGTCTCATCTGGCTGACGATTTGGGCTGAGGTGTTGCCGCAGGGCATCCACCGAGAAAAAAGCCCCCCAGTTTTGAAAGCACATCACCAACAAAACACAGGGATATAGGATCGTATGATCGATTTTGCCCAATGAAAATTGAAAGTTATTGCCGAGTAGCAAAAGCACCAGCAGCCCGATGGTAGAAGCGCGTGTCATGAGGCCGATGGTGAGCGTGATGGTGAAAATGCCCACTAAAAGATCGATACCCTGAAAAAAAGGCGCTGGGGGAAATCGCCAAAAAAAGGATGTGATACTCAAAAGGGGAGGATTGAAAAAAGCATCTGGCACCGACCCGAGCCAAACATATCGCCGCCACAAAAATAGCATTGTAAACACCCCAAACACGATTCGAAAACAGCTCAGGGAGCGTGCCTCAACTCGAGTCGCAATTTCAATTTGGGTCTCAATCCAGTTGAGAGTATTACTGAGTAATATCAACATCGATTTGCTCGGTGATTTCTCGCTTAGTCTCGGTACTGGTTTGCAAGTCGAACAAAATCCTGATTTGACGAACCCTCAGCGTATGGGCATCCTCAACGCCCAGCGCCCTTAACCGGGTGTGAATCCAGTTGATGGCATCCGCTCGTTCTGCGGAGGACGCTGACTTGATCGTCGTCGCTGTCAGCGTCCAAATCCCTAGCGACAGATCCTGGGTCTTGGCAGGCCCTAACCCAAAGTGGGTGCGGGCGATATGCGGCCAGTATTGGGTGGGGATTTTACCCATAAATTCCCTCGGCTCAAGGCGCTGCTCTGAGCCATCGGCCCGCACGGCCACAATTTGCATTTCGTAAAATCTCAACCGGGTATCCCGGGTTGAAATTCGAGTGGCTCCTGAGGGTTGCAAAATAGCCGGATAGGGTTCCAGACTGCTGCTGGCCTCTCGCAACCCAAACGGGGCTAGCAAGGCAAGCGAAATAGCCAATCGCGTCCCCAATTTAGACAGTTCCATGTGACAACTCCTCGAACGAGCAGCTTGGGTATTCGAACTGGAGAATTGACTTTGAGCAGGTGTCTGGGGACAGTATAGCCTCGTCCAACCAGGACGGACTGCGATCGCAGCCTGTTTGCAATACCTTCACATAGCCATGACTAGACCCATAGTCATGATTAAGGATATTCCCTTGAGCAGTCTAAGGCTGTGATGTCTTGTCTAAGACAGATGACTTAATCTCCGCTTGCAATCGCTCTAAAGTCGAGTCTTGATTGGCCTTGGCCAAGATATCTTGCATCACCGTATTGACCCCTTGAGGCCCCCAGTTACACCCTTGCTCTAGATAGACCCGAGCAGCCTGGCCGACGGCATAGGTGCCATATCCAGCAGCCCCAGCTTGGGCCACCATTGCACCGACATAGGCCGTCGTCCCTGAGAAACTTTCAAATAGACTCCAGATGGCCGCTCCGCTTTTGCCTAAACCCAGCAGCAAGCCGCTACCGAGTTCGCTCAAGATCAGGGTGCCAGCGCTGCGGGCGATCGCTTGCCAGAGGCGGCTGGCCTCGTAACCAGTCATGGGGAAACCGTAGAGTTTTGCCAGGCTGCGGATCATGATCAAATCAGACGCAATGCCGCCTAAAATGTCGAGCAGGGCAACTGGGTTAAGGGCCACCGCTGCTGCTTTGTATTTTGCAAATTGCCAAATCAACTGCTCGGCCTGGGGTTGATTGAGATCGGTGGTGGCTCCGGCGATCTGATTTTCGACTAAGCTGGCCTGGCGCAGGGCATTTAGGGCAATCAGCGTCGGGCCTTCTGTGTGCACCAGGTGGAGCAGGGCTTGTTTGAGCTGGGTGATATCGGGTAGGGGGGGTTCCCAATCGTCGGTGGTGGTGCCATCGGGCCATTCTGTCCTGACCTGGACAGGGGCCGGGGCGGCGGCCACCATGACGATGTCATCGACGGGGCGAGCGGGGGGCTGGGCGGGCTCCTCGACCTGTTCCCAGAGCCTTTGCAGATTAGCGTAAACAGCCTGACGATCGGTGTCCGGGTAGAGGTCGATTTTGTTAAACACCAAAATCAGCGGTTTTTGGGTTTGATGCAGTTCACAGAGGGCGGTGTACTCGGTGCGGGTAATGTCGCCTGCCACCACAAACAAGATTAAGTCGGCCTGTTGGGCCACTTCCTGGGCAATTTTGCCGCGCTGGGCCCCTTCAATTTCATCTAAACCAGGGGTGTCAATCAGCTCAATTTTAAGGAGCTCGGCGGGCTGGTTAATCGACTCAACCTGGGGCTGCCAAAAAAGGGAACGAGGCCACCGGGTCACCCCATGGAGCGGACCGGTTTCTAAGATATTTTCGCCTATCAGGGCATTGAGTACTGCTGATTTACCCCGGCTGACCAGACCAAACACGGCCACGCGTAGCAGGGTGCTATCGAGCTTGTTCATCAGGCTAGTGAGCTGATCAATGCCTGTTTTGACAGCAGCCTGGCGCTGGAGGGTTTCGGAGTCTAGTCGGGTCAACTTGAGCTGGGGGATATAGCGATCGATAGCCTGTCGCAGACTGTTGCGGGCCTGCTTAACCAGCGGATAGGCTGATATGCGATCCGATGAGCTTTTATCTGACAAACCTTTTTCGGATAAACCTTGAGTAGTCGTGGGTACCCCAGCAATGGGTGTCGCAGCAAATAAGGAGGGCAGGGAACGATACGTCTGCCCCTACTGTAGCGCCCCCGTCGCACTCGCAGGGGACGGTGCAGAGGACGGATTTCCGAGCGGTAAATGTTTTAGGGCCTGGGTTGCAAAGACCTGTAGGGCCATACTCTGACGGGCCTGCTGGAACAGTCCCTGAAGGCGCTCACCCAGGGTGTCAAAGCTTAGCTGCCGGTCTGCCGGATCTAACAAGCTTTGGGCTTCGAAAAAGTCGATCAGGGTTAGCCCAGCAACCCGAGTCAGATAGGCCGCACTCACACCCTGGAGAGCTCCACCGGCTAAATACGTAGCAGCATGGCCTTTAAGCACGGTGCCTAACGCCTGGGTGGCTAGCTCAACGAGGCCCAATTTGACGGTCAGCTCGGCCAGAGTGCCTGCGGCTGTTTTGGCTTGGTCCAGGGAGAATTTTTGGCCGTAGATTTTGCCCAAATCTAAGACAAGCTGGCCATTAATGGCGACAGATGCAAGCAGGTCAAGGGTGGCCAGCGGATTGGCAAATGCGCTCCCTGCAGCGATCCACTGCATTTGCTCGACGACAGGCATGGCTTTTTGACGGCGCTGCTTGTTTAACAAAGTGATCACGTCTAGTTTTAATGCGTCGGCCTGACGCAGCCCGGTTGCCATCAACAGAGCACTATCGCTGGTGAGGACGGTTAGCTGCTGGGTCAGGGGGGCCATCTCAGGGGTGGGCTGTTCAAAGGACTCCTGGACCTCGCCTGATTCTAAATGGCGGCGGACTTTTACAGGATTGGGAACTGCGGCGGCTGACACCACCTCGATGCCCATGGGCTGTACCCTAGAGCGCACTCGCTCCAGCACGACTTCTCGGTCCATCGGGGTGAATTGGTCTTGCTTATTGAACACCACCAGCACCTGGTGACCTTTAGCGACCAATGACTGTAGGGTTTGCCGCTCTGACTCGGTGAGATCTCCTGCGATCGCAAACAGCACCAGATCACTCTCAACATCAACCTTTTCGCTGTCTGCCTGAGCCACTTCATCCAGATTCCCCAACGTCAGCTCGGCATAGTTCACCATTTGGCGTGGGGACCACGCAGCTTTTAGCTGTTCAACTAGAGCACTCTTGCCCGTGGCCGGATTGCCCACCAAGCTAATCTTGAGGCGATCGCGCTCTAGGTTAGCTAAAATGGCAGTCTTTTGCTGCCTTAGCCGCTCGACGGGCTCCTGGAGTGCAGCCGCTTGGTCAGCAAACTCTAATAATAAGGTTTCAATCAGGCTATCGACTTGACCCAGCGTGTGCTCGACGGCATCTCGGCTGACGACCGCCAGTTGGGGGCTCGTAAAGTCAATTTCCGGTTTGTTTTGCTGTTTAAACCACCATAGACCTGAGCCCAGTGCGATCGCGCCCATCACCATGGAGCCATCAAAGGGCATATCGCCGAGGGTATCGAGCATCCAGAGACTGGCGGTGAGACCGAGACCACCGATGAGAAGCGGGCGCTTTAATGTCATAGCCATGGTGAGCAAGCCTCAGGAAAAGTGAAAGGTTAAAAGTTACACCACACCCAGTTTGAAAACTTGAGGTTTTCCCGTAGGACAAACGACAGATCTGGATGTGGCCAAAGTTTAAAGCGTTGCAGCTGCAATCTAACCATCACTTCTATTCTACCTGGCAAAATTCCGGGTTAATACCGTCATCTGGGTAGGGTTATTACCCATTCAGGCTATTTTGAAGGGGAATTGAGTGATTGGCATTGTGCTATCGGTCTGCACCTTGACTATTCTTCACGCAGCCCTGATAACTGATAACGGCATCTGTTTCTATCTATCTAGATAAGGAATCCTCGTGGCACGCACTCAACCAGCGGCTAAAGTTTTGGCGGTTCTCAACGGCAAGGGAGGGGTCGGCAAAACCACCACAGCCGTTAATCTGGCGGCGATCTTCGCGGAAAATCGTTCTGTTTTACTCATCGATGCGGATCCACAAGGATCGGCAGCTTGGTGGATTGAACGAGAAAAGGCTACACCCGATTTTGACTTCTCACAGGAAAACAATCCCCAACTCCTCGGTAAGTTAAGGGGCATCAAGGACTATGATTTGATTGTGGTCGATACACCACCGGCTTTAAATTCTGAGGCGTTAGCTGCTGTGATGCCCGTCGCTGATTATTTGCTATTGCCAACCCCACCGGCTCCGATGGATGTGGCAGCCCTGGTCAACACTGTTAAAACAGCTGTGCAACCCTCAGGTGTGCCCCATCGGGTGCTGCTCACTAAAGTAGACTCTCGCAGTTTACGAGAAGCCCAAGAGGCCCAAGCAATGCTGATTGAGCTTAAAATCCCTGCCTGCCAGGCCGTTGTTCGCAGCTATAAAGCCCATGAGCGGGCGGCCATTGACGGCGTTGCCATCACCCAGTGGAAGGGGCCCAATGCCCAAGAAGCCAAAGCCGACTACTACCGAGTTGCTGCTGAAATCCTGGTGGATTGGAGAAAATCATGACTAAGAAACGGATTGCGGATCTTTTAAAGGAAGAAGTCGAAAAAACGGCTGATAGCAGCTCGGGTGGTACTACGTCTAAGGCGGCTTCGACGAGTAAACGCACCCCGGCCAAAGCGGCCAGTAAATCCACTAGCCGTACCTCTAAAACCACGACCGCCAAAACCACGACCGCTAAAGCTGGTACCGCTAAAACCAGCACTGCTAAAACCGCCTCAGCCCGTCGTTCAAAAACGGCCTCTGCTACTAAGACAACCCGCACTGCGACTGCTAAGACCTCCACTGCCAGCACGGCACAATCGGCTACCACTCTAGCGAAAAAAGTTGCCGAGTTAGAAGCTGCCCTGAAGACGTCTCAAAAGCAAGTCGCAGGGTTACAAGAAGACTTAGAGACTCACCAGGGGCGCATCTATGAACTGAAAGATAACCTGGAGGCAGCTGAGCGCGAAGCGACCGCCAAAGATAAACAGCTCACCAAGGTTACTAAAGAACTCGAAGACGCCAAAGATATGATTCGCAAGCTGACTGAAATATCAAATCAGCCTGCCCAAACCAAGAAAGAGGGACCGGCCCAGCCAAAACCCTCCCACCCAGTTTTAGGGGCTGATCTCGCGACCAATCGCCATACCCTCAGCGTCAGGCAGCAGCGCACGTCGCGTAAAGCAATTCCTGAATATGCCATCCAGCGCGGTGAGCAAAACAGTATGCTGTCGGATGATGATATTGGTTGGGTTGATTAAGAGGAATTCAACTTATGGATGTTAAAGCCGCAGTAGCCTTTGAAGCGGGTCAACCCCTCAGCATCGAAACCGTCCAGCTCGAAGGCCCACAAGCTGGCGAAGTTTTAGTTGAAATCAAAGCCACGGGTATCTGTCATACCGATGCTTACACGCTCTCTGGGAAAGACTCAGAAGGGTTGTTTCCCTCCATATTGGGCCATGAGGGCGCAGGGGTGGTGGTCGAAGTTGGTCCTGGGGTCACCAGCGTTAAACCGGGTGAGCACGTGATTCCGCTGTACACGGCGGAGTGTCGCAACTGCAAGTTTTGCCTCAGCCAGAAGACCAATTTATGTCAGGCGGTCCGCGCCACCCAAGGGCGGGGTGTGATGCCCAACGGCACCAGCCGATTTAAGTTAAATGGGAAGCCTCTCTATCACTACATGGGTACGTCCACCTTCTCTAACTACACCGTTTTACCTGAGATCTCGGTGGCTAAAATCCGAGAGGATGCGCCGTTTGATAAGGTCTGCTACATCGGTTGCGGCGTCACCACTGGCATTGGGGCCGTAATCTATACAGCGAAGGTTGAGCCGGGGGCCAATGTGATTGTGTTTGGTCTGGGGGGGATCGGTCTTAACGTGATTCAAGGCTGCCACATGGTGGGGGCCGATAAGATTATCGGGGTTGATCTGAACCCCAAGAAAAAAGCCCTGGCCGAAAAATTTGGCATGACCCATTTCGTCAACCCCAGTGAAGTTGAGGGCGATCTCGTGCCTTATCTGGTCGATTTGACCGATGGTGGGGCCGACTATACCTTTGAGTGCATCGGCAATGTGAAAGTGATGCGGCAGGCTCTCGAGAGCTGCCATAAGGGCTGGGGTGAGAGCATCATTATTGGGGTTGCGGCTGCCGGTCAAGAAATCTCGACGCGGCCCTTTCAATTGGTGACGGGGCGGGTCTGGCGAGGGAGCGCGTTTGGCGGAGCCAGGGGGCGTACTGATGTGCCCAAAATCGTAGACTGGTACATGGAAGGCAAAATCAATATCGATGATTTGATTACCCATACGATGCCCCTCGATCAGATTAATGATGCCTTTGACCTGATGCATGCTGGGGAGTCGATTCGTAGCGTCGTGCTGTACTAGCGGTCAGACTAACGAGCCGATATTAAACAAAGAAATCGGTCCGCAGCTAGGTAGGCAGCGGACCGATGATGTTTCAAAAACTAACCTTGATGACGCTCAATCAGGTGAGGTAAATTGCTGGGCCTAGGCGTTCTCGCCTTCTAGTTTGCGCTTGCGCAGACGACGCAGACCGACCGCACCCAACAGCATGACGCCTGCGGTCGCAGACGGCTCAGGCACCCGAGGTGGCTCAGCATCACTAAACTCCAGGCCCGTGATCGCGCCACTACCAGGGTAGTTGACCCGCACCTGGGTCAACAGAGTGTCTTCGACTTTGAATCTGAACAGGGAGTTGTCACCCCACTTGCTGCCTTCCTGGGTGAGGGTGACGCCATCCATGGTCACAGATTTGCCCTGGGCTGCGGCTGCGTTGGTGCCATTCTCGGCTTTATGCAGAGCAATCAGGTCATCAATGCTGATATTTAAGACCTGGTTATTATCGGCGTCGTAGCCTTGTACCGAGATACCGCCACCGTTGTCGTCGATATCTAACAGTGAAAATCCTTCGAACTTGACTTTATTATCAAAGTCAAAGTCGATGTAGCCACCTTGAGCTTCGTCGTCGGGGTTGTGAAAGTCGCGGTTCCTTTCTTGAATAATCAGCGCATTGCCTTGAGGGGTTGTACCCCACCTGGAGCCTGTTCTAAGGTCATCATCACCACCGGTGTAGTCCTCTGTGTTGAACAGCAATAGCTTAGCCTCGGACCCACCGTTGCGATTATTCCAACCGCTGATGTTAACACCCCAGTCGGACCATTCATCGTCAATCAGCTCACCAGCACCGTTGCGAGAGTTGCCATCGCCGACTTTAATGCTGTTGCCAGCGGCGTCGGTGTCGAAATCAATCTTGTAAGAGGCGGCCTCGGCGGCAGACCCGCTCAGGAGACCGAGGGTTGCCATCGCAGCGCCTGCGGTGCAAGCGAGCCAACGTTGGGTAAATCGAGAAGGAGTGCTCATAGTCAGAAGTATTATTTTTGACATGACCATACTGACAAAACAGAACGGTGAACGCCTAGTTTAGTGTGCCCTTTTTTACTGAAAATACATATTAGGTACTCGCTTGTTAAGTCCCTAGGGGGTTTCTACGATGAGGTTTTGGGGCATATAAGTCAAAGTTGATATTAAGTAAGTGAATATACTTAGATAGATCAACTAGGGTGCCTAAGTTGATATGAATAATGCGTGATATTACGCACGTAGTTTTCAGGTAGGCCAGTAAAATCCCCATCCGGGTGTCCGTAGAAATGACCAGCCCTCTCGAAATCATCCGCATTTATACGGGGAGATTTCAAAGGGGGTGGCTTTGTTAGGGATAAGTTTGGTTGCTGGCGCTAAAGATTGGATGTCTCGAAGGTATTGCACTGGTTTAGATCGCCGGTTTGCAAGCCGCGCTTAAACCAGCGCGATCGCTGGGCCGCACTGCCGTGGGTAAAGGAGTCAGGCGATACGTAACCGCGCCCTTGCTGTTGCAGGCGATCGTCACCGATTTGGCTGGCGGCGTTGAGGGCTTCTTCGACATCGCCCTGCTCTAGAATATTGCGCGCGTTGTCAGCGCGGTTGGCCCAGACTCCAGCAAAGCAGTCGGCCTGTAACTCGAGTCGTACCGAGAGTTGGTTGGCTTCTTTTTGGTTGACCCGGCGCTTGAGCTGTTGCACCTGATCAGAGATACCGAGTAGATTTTGGGCGTGGTGGCCGACCTCGTGGGCAATCACATAGGCTTGGGCAAAATCGCCGGGTGCCTGGTGCCGATTTTTGAGGTCCTGGTAAAAGCTAAGGTCAATATAGACTGTCTGGTCAGCCGGACAATAAAACGGCCCCATGGCGGACTGGGCAAATCCGCAGCCAGACTGCGTAGCCCCCGAAAATAGAACCAGGTCAGGCTCTTGGTAGGTGCCACCCATCTCACGAAACAGGGTGTGCCAGGTGTCTTCGGTGTCGGCTAAGACAACGGACACAAAATCAGCTAGCTTGTCTTCTTGGGGAGAGGTTTGCCTGGGTTGACTTGTGTCAGAGCCCTGGCTGGTGGGGGCAACCTGGTCGAGCACGATAGTTGGGTCGCCGCCCAGGAACATGACGACGAGTGCTAGCACCAGCATCCCGAGGCCGCCACCGCCTACGGCAATAGATCTGCCGCTAGCGCCCCGACGATCTTGGATATTTCGGCTGCGCCGCCCCATTTGCCAACGCATAGTTCTCCTCTTATTAAGATCTACCTTTGAATACCTGGTTACCTAAAGCCGTAAAATAAAATTCTCAGAGTTCACTAATCATCAAAGGTTTCAGCAATTTTACCATCCTCATTTAGGGGGATTTCTGGAGTGAAAAAGAAGATTAAATGTCTTGATAGCGCCATCGCTTGCGCTATGCTGCCAGCTTAGGACCGGTAAGATGGCGTCTATTTTAGTGGTCATGGGGGTTTCAGGCTCAGGTAAAACCACGCTGGGTCAGCGGCTGGCTGAGCGACTCGGTGGGTGCTTTGCGGATGCGGATGATTATCACCCCCAGGCCAATATCGACAAAATGAGCCAGGGGATACCGCTGATGGATGCTGATCGGACTCCCTGGTTAGCTCAGCTTAATCAGATGATGCGATCGCACCTGGCGCAGAAACAAAGCCTCGTGTTAGCCTGCTCTGCCTTGAAAGAATCTTATCGACAGCAGCTTAGCCAGGGGATAGAAGCAAGTCTTCAGTGGGTTTATCTGCACGGTTCGTTTGAGCAGATAGAACAACGGTTAAGTCAGAGGGAAGGCCATTTTATGAAGGTGGGGCTGTTGCGATCGCAGTTCGAAGATTTAGAGCCGCCCGCAAATGCGCTTACCGTCGACGTTAGTCAGTCTATTGATCAGATGCTCGAGATCATTATCAGGTATTGCTGAAGCCAGCTTTTGGATGAGATCGAGGCTGCTGTGATGAGAAACTGGATTTCTTGGAAAACAAATAATGAAACTAGACAACCGAGAAAAGAAACCTGATTTCTGTCCCGCGGGCATCGGCTTTATTCTCGACCTACTTTCTTTTTGAGGGTCTTAACGTAGTTATCAATGCGATGATCTTCAAAGCTGCCGGTGATGATGCGCCAGGTAAACTTGCGAGCTAACTTGATAGCCTCATCGACATGGCGATAGCCCTGCCACCGGCGAGGAAGCCCCGACACCACATCCCATCCGTTGACGACCCGCCAGTTATTGGGGACGCGACGATTGTAGGATTCGACAAAGGCTTTGTTACCGACTTTAGGCGCACCAAAGGTATAGGCTTCAACAGTGATTTTTGCACTAAAGTTGTATTGCAGGTCGATGGCGCAAAGGTTAGCCAACGCGCCGCCCAGGCTATGGCCTGTGATGCGATATTGGGTTGCGCTGCTATTTTGGACGTGGTTATGAATTTGATCACGTACTGAGAGATAGGCCGAAATGAAGCCGCTGTGCATCCTAACCGGGTTGTTTGGATTGGAATAGGCGTCTGGATAGACGAGTTCTTTTTGCTCAGCGACGGGATCTGTGACTTGCTTTTGGACCTGTTCGCGGTATTGCCTTTTTTCCTGGCGTGTCCACTCATAAGCTTGCTGATCAAACTGGACGTTGATATTCCAATCTTTTTCGGCATCGCTGCCGCGAAATATGACGACAGCTAGCTCTGTAGTGGGATCTTCTAAAATGGCTAGTTGAGTGTCGGTTGAGCCCTTTTCAATTAAGACTGGAGGAGTGTTGCGCCACTCGCTAAACTTGATGTTACCAAAGCCTTGATAGATTTCTTGCGATAAGATTGCACATTGCAGCGCAGTTTTATAATCCATCGAGATCACCCACAGTTCTTAAGTTCGCCAATACCCAGACCTACAGTTTGCATCCAGGACAATACGGATGATGTTAAGCCTGAACAGGGGCTATGTGTTTATATTTCCGCATCGAGCGGGCTAAACATGAGGAGAGCTACAAAAATTTGCACGCTAAGCGCATAAACCTTAAATAAAAGGTCTAAACATTAGACAAGATGTCACTTAACTTAATAGTGAGGTCAGTAAATCCAGATAAGTCCACTGATTCATCAGATAAATAGATGGCCGTAAACATCTACAGTTTCTGACGGCCCCCTTCTATCCCCCAATACTGGGGGAGACTTGACTCAAAGCCGTCAATTTTAGGGGTTTGGGGGCTTCACAATTAGACCAGCCAAAAGCCCCTTCATAACTTCATTTAATTTTGGCTACTGACTTAAATAGACTTGCTCCATACGATAGCCAAAACGTCCGGTTATTTTACCGGGTTGCGAAAATGGAGGTGTCGTCGGCAAAGGCTTTGAACTCCAGAGCATTGCCACTGGGGTCAAAGAAAAACATAGTGGCTTGCTCACCAGGCTCACCTTTGAATCGGATATAGGGCTCAATCACAAATGGAATCTGCTGTTTTTGAAGCCGCTCGGCCAGGGATTGCCATTGGGGCAGGGTGAGAATGATGCCCCAATGGCGTACGGGTACTGCGTAGCCGTCGACAGCATTAGTGTCTGGGTGGTGGCACTGAGCGGGCTTAAGGTGAGCGGTGAGCTGATGACCAAAGAAATCAAAATCAAGCCATGTGTCTGAGCGTCTGCCGAGTCGACAACCCAGGACGGTTTCATAAAATTGCTGGGTGGTGGGGAGGTCTTTAACCGGGAAGGCGAGGTGGAAGGGGCGGAGATTCATTAGGTAATGGGTAATGGGTAATGGGTAATGGGAGAAATCACAAATCATAATCAACCCGTCGCTAATCAAACGGTTGACCGTTAAACTTTGGACACAGGAAAACCTTTCTAATTATTCATTGAGCCATGTCTGCTGGTCTGCTCACAACTCATGTTCTCGATACGGCCCACGGTTGCCCGGCTGGTGACGTCAAGATAGAGCTCTGGTTTCTCAAGTCTGACGTTGAGTTTGATTTGCTTAAGTCGCTTAAGACTAACGCCGATGGCCGTACTGATGGGGCTATGTTGAGCGGGGTTGATTTTCAAGTGGGGCGCTATCGACTGGTGTTTTATGTAGGTGATTACTTTGCCAGCCGGGGTTTGATCCTACCTGAGCCTAACTTTTTGGATGAAATTTCTATTCAGTTTGGGATTGCTGATATAGAGGCTCACTACCATGTGCCGCTGCTAGTGTCGCCGTGGGCTTACAGCACCTACCGGGGCAGCTAGCTCGTCTTGCGCGCTAGGCTAGAAATGGGGAGATTGAGTCGCTCATCTTCTCGCAAAAGAGCCTATGAAATCACTTCATTATTTTGTGAGTGCATCGAGTTTGGCAGTAGCCACTGCTCTGCTTACAGTGCTATCTGCCCAAGCTCAAACGCCACCGCCACCGCGCAGCATTCCCGACACGGTGATCAATGGCACCCTGGTCAACAATGCCTCTCGTGAGTTTTTTGAGGCGGGGCGAGAGCGGCTCGAAGCCGAGATCCGCACCTTGCGGGAGGGAGAGTTGGCGCAGCTCGAACCGCTATTGACTGTCCGTGAAGATGCTAGAGACTTGCCGGAGGATGCTTTGGAAGAATGGGTTGAGCCTTAGTTAAGCAATCCCCAACTTTGCCTTCATCAGTTCATAAAATATGCGGGAGAGCTCGCGACGCTGTAGGTATTTTTTATCGCGAGGGGTTTTGGCAAAGGCGGCCCCAAAGGCTTGGGGCATGGCTTTTTTGATCACAAAGCCGAGCTGCTCACGGGTCATGGGGGCATCGGGGGCAAAGCGTCCGTTGCGCATTCCTGAGACATAGCCGAGGGTTTTGAGGGTTTCGATATTGCTATAGGCCCAGTGTTTGCCGGGGAGCACATCGCTAAAGCTGGGCTGGGGCGGGGCGACTTTCTCAAGCTCGAGCAAGTTGACTAAGGCTGTACAGACGACGGCGCGGGTAACGCTGCCGTAGGGACGAAAATGCAGGTTGGCTTTGTTTTCACTGCGGATGATGCCTGAGGCGGCCATCACCTGGATGGCTTCAAAGTCGGGATCTTGATGGGATATATCGTCAAACCAGAAAATCGGGATGCCGTTGCGGGTGACGAAGCCCTGGAATTTTCGCAGCAAGGCTGGGTCGGTCACAATCTGTCGGGGATCTTGCCCAGTCCAAACTGAAAAGACGGCTAAAAAGCCGCTGGCTTCACCAATGGCCCACTCAACCGGGTGCATGCGATAGGCGGCATTGGTGATATGAGTGGTGCCAATGCTTTTGGCCGAGAGGAGCAGCCCATCTACGGTACTGGGTACCAAGGCCCTAGCGGGCAGGGAAAAGGGTAGGGCGAAGACATCTTTACCCTTGGGGGTAACGTGGCCATCCATTAAGTTGCCGTGCAGGTCGAGGTAGTGATATTGGCCAATGCCTACGGAGTCTTCAAAGCAGCGGGCGCGGGCCTGGTTGGGAAAAAATGACTGGGCGACATCTTCGTGACGGATGGTGGTCATGGCGACTCCCCGTCGGGATTCTCGAATGTAGGGTTCGAGGGCAATACCATCCGAGGTCCAGGTGAGGTCACCGCGGGGTTTCAAATCGGGAACCCCGTTGGTTTGTAGATAGTGGATATAGGACTGGGCTCGCTCTCGGGCCCGTTGGATCTGTTCTTTGCGCTCTTTGCGGCTGAGGCCAATCAAGTAGCCGTTGCGATAGTCATTACCGCAGCACTGGCCCCGTTCTGGATGGGGGGAGGTGCCCCAGTTGATGACGCTGACGTCGCCAGGGCGAACGGCCTTGTCATAGAGACTGCTACGCCACAGTCGCCGATAGCGAAAGATACCAAACGGGTTGAAAAAACCGCGTTTGCTCCATTGATTGTGTTTAGGATCGAGTTTCCAAAAGGTGCCCGTAAATTCGTTGAGGTTGAGCCAATCGGCAAAGCCGTAGCTGCTGGGCTTACCAATTGGGACGCCGCGGCCCGGTTGAGTGCGCTCTACCAGGGCATCAAAGGTAAACGACTGCTGGCACTGGGGGCGAGCTTGGTCGGGCAAGATTGCTTCACCGGTATCGCTGCGAGCCTCTTGACCCACCCGAGAGGGCAGCTCTGCGAGCTCTAGCAGGTCGCCAAAGTCAGTGGCCTCAAGGGTGAGGTTGGCCTTGACGGTGAAGGTGTATTGGGTCTGGGTACCGCGAAATTTAACCCCTGTAATGCGTTTTCGAACTGCGTCGTCAGTGTTGGCGCTATCAGGGGTTATCAGCACTTCAATCGGTTCCGCATGGGGAATCAGGGTCAGTTTTTGGTTCTCTAGATAGGGAATCAACGGCTCATTGAGTGCCGTTGCCGCCACCACGGGCGTGGTCGTAAACTCGCTCACCCAGGCCCCACCAGGGTTGTCGATCAACCGCCCTGCCACGGGTTGCAACTGTCGCTGTCGCTCTCGAAACTGTCGCTGGGCGCGGGAAATGGCAAATTCTTCGCCTTTGACGCTGTATAGGGTTGCTTTTTTTAGGAGTAAATCTCCATCGTCAGAGGCGGGCAGGGCCTGGGCGGTGAACTGACCTCCCACCACGATCTGGGGCTGTACTAAGCACACATCCAGGTTCATCTTGAGGGCCATCAGCGTGGCTGAGTAGGCGGCGGTTGACCCTCCTACCACTAAAATCGAGTGCTCTAACACCGCATCGTTTTGGGGATGGGTCAGGAGTTCATTAACAATCAGGCCATTTCTTTGTTTGCTGCTCACAGGGGTGTCCTTACGGGGAAAGGGTTTGGATAGGAGACTGACTTACGTCAGCCCTATCATCGTCTGAGATCACAGGTGAGCAGCGGTTTGCTTCACAAAAGTAAAATTGGAATCACGGTATAAACAAAGACACCATCAGCTACGAAGCTTGCAGAAGCGTGAAATGTGTCCTTGTGAGGTCCGTAACTCTCATGCCAGATCCCTCTAAGAAGCCGCCAACGCTCAACATCGATCCGGGCACTTTAGTGTTTATTTTGTCGATTTTGATCTTGGCACCGTTGTTGATTACCGGGTTTTGGTCTCAGTGATGAGATGGGTCGTTAGGGTTAGATATTTCCTGCTTTGCAGCTCGAAGAAGTTTGTGTATCGGCTTGCCCACTGACTGCGTGATTTTTGAGTCTGCGTGATTTTTGAGTTTGCGTGATTTTTGAGAGGGAACAGATTGGCCTGCTTAGAAAGGGGTTAGTCTGTTATGTTCGATTTCCTCGCTGAGGTTGTTGTGTCTCATGTTGGACGGGTGTTTTTTTCAGTCTTGGGCATTCTCTGAATAGATCAATCGATGTTGATGGGTAATAGGGCGGCATGAAGGTAAAAGCGCTACTCAACCAAGGGGTGAACAAGGCTCAACGACGGCAGTATCGGTCTGCGATCGCAATTTTTGATCGCGTCCTTGAGCAGCAGCCTGACTATGCGAAGGGCTACTATAATCGCGGCTGTGCTCGCTGCGATCTGGGGCAATATGAGGATGCGATCGCAGATTTTAACCAGACGCTGGAGCTGAACCCAACCTACGCACACGCCTATCTCCATCGCGGCAATGCCCATCGCCACCTGGGCGATCTCAACGCCGCCAAGCGCGATTTTGACCGGAGTATTGAGCTGTCTCCAGAGTATGCTAAGGGCTACAGCAGTCGGGGGCTACTGTATTTAGATTTAGAAGACTATGAAAGCGCACTGTTGGAACTGGATCAGGCCTTGGCGCTCAATCCCAATTTACAAAAAGGATATCTTTGGCGAGGGTTTGCCTGGTTGCGCTGTCATCAACCTCAGCTGGCGATCTCAGATCTTGACCGGACTCTGGCCCTCAATAGCCACTGTGTCGAAGGCTATAACAATCGAGGGCTAGCCCACTATGCCCTGGCCCAGTACGAAACAGCGCAGCATGATTTTGACCGGGCCATTGAGTTAGATCCAAAGTTTGCGGAGGCTTATAACAACCGAGCTAACCTGCGGGCTGACCTGGGCAATATCCACGGCGCGATGGCCGACTATCGTCAGGCGATTGAGATTGATCCTGATCTACCAGCGGTTTACTATAACCGAGCCGCAGTGTCATCAACGATTGGCAATCTCAAAAGCGCCCTGGCTGATTACGACAAAACCATCGGGTTTCCGTTTGAGGCGGCGGCGGCCCATGCCCAGCGCGGTGAGATTCGGGCTCATTTGGGCGATCATGTCGGTGCCCTCAGTGACTATAACGATGCCCTGCGACTTGATCCAGAGCAGGCCAATACCTATTGCAACCGGGGGTTGATTCGGTTTTACGCTAAAAATTATCCCAAAGCTATCGAAGACTTTAGCCAGGCGATTGAGCGCGATCCAAGCTATGCGCCTGCCTATCGATATCGGGGTGAGGTTTACCTGACAATGGGGCATTATGCCGATGCGATCGCAGACCTGGATCAGGCGATTCAGCTCAATCCATTTTTGGCGGATGCCTATGTCAATCGGGGTCGGGCTAAAACCCAGGTGGCTGATCAAGCCGGGGCGATTTCTGACTATAGTCGGGCTTTAATCCTCAAACCTAATGATGCTGAAACCTATAATAACCGAGGACTGCTGAGGTTTCGGCTGCGTGATCAAAACGGAGCTGTTGCCGATGTCAATCAAGCCATTAAGCTCAATGCTGGTATGTCTGAAGCCTATATCAATCGCAGCCTGATCCGCTTTGGTTTAGGGGATAAACCGGGTGCGCTCAAAGATCTTGACCGGGCCATGAAGCTTAAACATCAGCGTCAAGACTTGGTCGCTGCGGTTGCTTGAGCCCGAGATTTCGGAAAACGTTTTCTCTCCTGTGTTGATGCTTATATGGATGTTTAAGGAGATGAGCAAAGCTTGATGAGCAAATTCTGGCTGTTTAGTTGCATAGGCTGTGGGTTAGCCTTCATGCTGCCACTCGATGCGATCGCAGCTGATTCTTGCCCTGCTTATTACGACGATGTCACTGAGCAGCGAGAATATGTTTCTGTAGGAGAAAGGTTTTCTTTAGGTGGAGAAGAGCCTGCATTCCTAGAGGGTCAGCAACGAGGAAGTCGCGTCAATGTGCGCACAGGTCCGGGCACTGACTATGAAATCAGCGCCTATGGACTCGTGGGGGAAGATGTCTTAGCTCTGGACTTTGCGTATGATCGCAACTGTGAGATCTGGTTTCGGGTTCGTTTTCCGGCCTCTCAACATGAAGGCTGGATTCACACTGATCTCGTCAGATTCTATTACGCTAGAGGGTTATGGGATTGACGATAAGTACAACTCTGAAGACCCGAGAAATTTCCGGGCCTTCAGAGTTTGCTGATGGCTAAACCCACTTGAGTTGGGCAGCGTTTTGGGAACAGTTGTAGTTCAGCAACAAGGTTTCAAATCAGCAAGTACAAGACATCAACTCTAAACCAGTCCCCCCGATACCAAAGGGTTTAGAATCTTGCGATTAACCGATTTGAGCATCGGCCCGCTGACGCTGACGTCTGGCCAACAACACGCCGCCCAAGGTCAGTAGACCCATCACCAGGCCAGGCTCAGGTACCGCCTCTGCGCCGTCTTCAACCAGCTCAACGCGAAAGCGGGCCACTTCATACCCATCGGCAGTAAAATCGGCCCCGGTGAAGTTAAAGCCGTTAAAGTCGGTGGTTGACAAAATCCGACCGCCGGGGATGAACCCTGGGTGCTCGGTGACCACGCCATTTTCATCAACCCCGGTGTCGGGCGTTGCCTGACCGAGAAAAGCCGTGCTAAATTCGGCTTCGTCATTGACCTCAGAGCCCCCGTCCAAGACGTCTGAACCTAGCACCACGAAATCTGCACCAATGAAATTACCGGCATCATCAAAAATCTCATGGGCGAGGGGATTGCCATTGGCGATGAAGGCATCGTTGCTGGGAATCACCATGGATGCATAGCTGAAGTATTGGTTAGCTGCGTCCACCTCAACGGTTAAGCTGCTGCTTTCCCCGGGGCCCACGGGTGGAATGTTAGGGCCAAACAAGTTCCCTTGTACGCCGTCTGGCACAGTGTCAGAAAAGCGTTCAGCGAGGGGCTCGTTGATACCATCTTCGACCAGGGCTTCGGTGCCTGGAAAAGCATCGAGGGAAACGTCGCGGTCATAGATGTCGAAACTGCCATCGTGGAGCCCAAACCAAACGGGGGTAAGAAAATTGCCGTTGGTGGGGGCCAGATTGTCCACTGTGATCCGCAGGGTTGCGGCCATAGCGTTTGTGGTTAACACCGCAGTGGTGCCGATAGCTAAGGTGGTTGCGATCGCAACCTTCTTAACCAATCGTCCAGAAACCGTGGAGTAATTGCTCATAGATTTAAGACTCAGTTAATGTGATCTGAGGGAAAATACGGATAATTTTCCACCCATCACATTTATGAGGGCTGGGCTAAACGACACCTGAAATCCAGATGAGAGCAGCCTGAGATGCCCTCTTCTTGTTCTTATCTTTAAATTCGCCGGGTTTGCTATGCTATCTCTTCAAAATCAGTCTGCGTGTTTTGACGGCACGGTGGGTGTTTACAGTCACCCGTCTACCGAGTGCCAGTGCGACATGCGGTTTGCCATCTATCTGCCCCCCCAGGCCAAAACTCATCCGGTGCCAGTGCTCTACTTTTTGTCTGGGCTGACCTGCAATGAACAAAATTTCATTACTAAAGCTGCTGCTCAACGCTACGCCGCCGAAGCAGGTATCATCCTGGTTGCCCCTGACACCAGCCCTCGCGGTGAGGCCATCCCCGATGATGACGCCTGGGACCTGGGGACCGGGGCCGGGTTTTATGTGGATGCCACCGAGCAGCCCTGGGCCAAGCACTACCGCATGTACAGCTATTTGGTGGAAGAACTGCCTGCCCTGATTCACCAAAATTTCCCAACTCGCGCAGACCGTCAGGGCATCTCTGGCCACTCGATGGGGGGGCACGGTGCCTTAGTTTGTGGTTTGCGTAATCCCAACCAGTATCGATCGATCTCGGCCTTTGCGCCGATTGTGGCTCCTACCAAATGCCCCTGGGGTCAAAAGGCATTGAGCACCTACCTCGGTGAGGATCAAACCACCTGGAAAGCCTACGATGCTAGCGAACTGGTGGCAAAATACGCCGACCCCCAGCGCCCGATATTGATCGACCAGGGGGCCGCCGACAGCTTTTTAGAGCAGGGGCAGCTTTTACCAGAAGTATTTCAAGCTGCCTGCGAGCAAGCGGGGCAGCCCCTGACGCTCCGTATGCAGGCAGGCTACGATCACAGCTACTATTTCATCTCAACGTTTATGGAAGATCACATTCGCCACCATGCTAAGTTTTTGAACTGCTAGGATTTGCTCAGGCCATCGGAAAACTAATGCTCCATTATCTTGGTAGAAGCGCATAGCTATCGGAGAAGTATGTGGAAGTTTTAGCTGAGTGAGCACGAGCATCATTCACTCGACACCGCTGATCACCCTAGTGAGTCATCTAAATGTGCCTTTAGAGCAGTTGTTTCAGGGCCAGTGTAAAGCCAGGAACAACAGACTCACCAGATAAAGTAGCTGTTGCCGGATATTGAGTAACGGAACCATCTGCTCGATAAACCCATGACTGTTGACCACGTCGATCAATTAGCCAACCTAGCCGGACGCCATTAGCTACATACTCCAGCATCTTGGTCTGCAAGGTGTCTAGGCTGTCTGATTTTGAGCGAATCTCAATCACGAAATCAGGAACGAGGGCGATAAATTCGTCAGGACCTTGATCCCAATCCTCTGGCAAACGGTCTTTGGCAATGAAAGCGGCATCGGGCGAGCGCACTGCTCCATTAGGTAATTTGAAACCTGTTGCGCTGCTAAAACATTCACCCAAGTCATTTTGCATCACCCATGTGCTCAGATAAATGATGGATCGGGCTTCTCGGTTTCCAGAGATGCCACCTGTGGGTGGCATGGTGACTAAACTCCCATCTGCATCGCGCTCAAACCTTAGCTCAGGATTCGTCGCACTGAGTTGCATCAGGTCTTGGTCAGAAATAGCTCTTGTCTGAACCACAATAAGAAACTAAGCGTTTGTCTCTACGATAAGCGCGGTTGATAAATCAAAAATAAAATCCTAAACTCAGCTTAAATTCTGATATGCAGTATGTAGAGGGTCTTCAATAAACCATCTCCTATGTCATTCGTGCGTAAGGTGGGCGGCAAGATGGAAACCTTACCTTTACAGCATTCCAAATGCTACAAACACATCTTTTCATACCAGGATTCCCCGCTGCGAAATATCCAGACCGTCAAACGGATATTGGCTATGCCAACGGCCATCAGGATAAGCGCGTAATATGCCTGACGCCTATATCGCTGATTAAATATCGGATTGATTAGCATTGGAATAGCGGCTATTACAAACCCTGGGCCGACACACATCAGGACGAATATCAAAGCTGCGAAATAGAGTGGTTTGTTAATCAAGCTTTCGAGTACATGACACAGCATGCTTTATTCCTCCTTGAAAGATCTGGGAAGATTTGGCTGGATACCCTTGATGACTGGCGCTTTTGCGATCGCAGATCTCGACTTTGCACCTGTTCTTGAGCAGGCCAAGACTGAAAAATAGCCCAAAACAAAACCGAGGTTTGGCATTTGCCAAACCTCGGTCAATCTTTATTCGGCTGTGAAACTAACCAATTTTGGCTAATTACACAGCAGCCGCGGTTGCGGTCTTAGCGTCGAGTTCGCCCGCAGCATACTTAGCCGCAAACACTTCAACGCCAACCTGCTTGATCTTAGAAGCGTTACCTGCGGTACCAAACGCTTCATAGCGTCTGGAGCAGACTTTCTTCATGTAAGTGATCGAAGGCTTGAGGAAGTGGCGAGGATCGAAGTTTGAAGGATCCTTAGCAGCTGCTTCACGAATGGCAGCGGTGATGGCCAAACGGTTGTCAGTGTCGATATTGACCTTACGAACACCACTCTTGATGCCTTTCTGAATCTCTTCGACAGGAACGCCGTAGGTCTCAGGAATCTGACCACCGTACTGGTTGATCATATCCAACCACTCTTGGGGCACTGAAGAAGACCCGTGCATCACCAAGTGGGTGTTAGGCAAACGACGATGGATCTCTTCAATACGGCTAATAGCCAAAATTTCGCCAGTTGGCTTGCGGGTAAATTTGTAAGCGCCGTGGCTGGTGCCGATGGCAACGGCCAGTGCATCTACCTGAGTAGCTTCGACAAACTGAACGGCTTCATCGGGGTCAGTCAGCAGCTGATCTTTGCTGAGGGTACCCTCAAAGCCGTGACCGTCTTCAGCTTCACCCGCACCTGTTTCCAGGGAGCCCAGGCAGCCTAGCTCACCTTCGACGCTAGCACCGATGGCGTGGGCTACGTTGACCACCTCAGCGGTGACAGCAACGTTGTACTCAAAGCTAGCAGGGGTCTTAGCATCCGCTTCGAGGGAGCCGTCCATCATCACGCTGGTAAAGCCATTGCGGATGGCAGAGTAGCAGGTCGCAGGGCTATTGCCGTGGTCCTGGTGCATCACAATGGGGATGTGGGGATAGGTCTCAATCGCAGCCAACACCAGATGGCGAAGGAAATTTTCACCTGCGTACTTACGAGCGCCGCGGGACGCCTGCAAAATCACAGGGCTGTCAGTTTCATCAGCAGCCTGCATGATTGCCAGGATCTGCTCCATGTTGTTAACGTTGTAGGCGGGAATGCCGTAGCCATTCTCAGCCGCGTGATCCAGCATCAGCCGCATTGGTACGAGCGCCATAAAATCCTCCTAATTACTTTCGCCTTCTGGCAATTTTGAATTTCAAGACCGGGTAGGTGTCCTATCTGTCAATAATAAGTCAGAATACCTACTTTATAAAGAACTGTTTCGAAAACCTGATCCTTTACTTAAGAATACCAGGATGCCAGAGCAAATGATGTCAAGGCCCCTACCATTCTAGAGGGATATCACTTTGTCAAGAAAAAATGGGTCGCCTGGGATTCGAACCCAGGACCAATCGGTTAAAAGCCGAGTGCTCTACCGCTGAGCTAGCAACCCGTTTTGGTTTGCAGGCGTGTTGTAAACACAGTTAATAATCCTAGCATACAAGCAAGCTCTTATTGGGGGTTCAGTAGAATTTTGACGCGGCAGTGCCATCTTAGTTACAGCCAGCTTAGTCACAATCAGAAAGCTCTGGAATGGGGACTCAAGTAGCTGGATGAAGGCTAGCAGTCCATCAATGTTTGATATTCGAGTTTGATGGGGGAATCACTGCGCTAGGGAGTAAGCTGCGCTGGTGAATCGTGAAGCCCTACTCACCTACTCACCTCGCCTAACCAGGCTTGTAAGCTTGACAAGCTGCTAGCTTACTTTTTCTAGGTAGCGGCTGTCGACTAAAAACGCACCGCGCTCAAATCGCACGACCCAGTAGCCACCTGATTTACGCTCAAGTACGGTGCCAGATTCACCCACTGCGACTAGATCTGGGGGGCGAAGCATGGGCATAGGGTCGGCGGTTTTGAGAAAGGGCGGGGTAGTGGTGATGCGGACGCAATCGCCTACCGCAAAAGAGACTTCAGACATTACGTACATTGACCTTAAGATCAACCAATATCCTAAGGCTTTTGGCTTGTCATAGGAAATGTTCAAAAGCCTTAGGAAAATTGTGGTGCAGGGCTAGGCCGCATCGCTTTCGACATAAAACATTAACATCACCATCCCGATGATTGGGAATAACCAGCCAATCGTTGGAATTAAAATCCACGGTAGCCATGATGCTGCATAAGTTCCATCCATTTTTAGCTCCTTTGGGTAGTGGGTAGTAGGTAGTGGGTGGTGGATATTAGGTAATGGCTAGCAGATAATGGTTTTAGCTTCTCTGCTATTGCCTATTACCCATCAATTCACAAATCCTCTGAAAATGGCATCGACTTCTGTGAAGTGATTGAGCAGTAAATAGGCCATATAAGCGCCGCCTGTACCGCCGATAAAGAAACCGGCTGTGAATTCGCTCCAACCTTCGGCGGTTTTGAGACGGTCAGTGCCCGGTGGACTGTCTGCTGCGCTGCGGCAGTTGACGACGCCATAAACGTTCATCCCAACCGTCCCTAGCAGCACTAAGACAACCGCCGTCAATAGCCCCGCAAAGTAAGGGGCTGGCGCATAGTCGCGCAGGGCACCAAACAAAATTTCTGGGCCGACTAAAAAATAGCCGTGGGCAAGGCCAATCTCTAGTCCTCGCATCAAAGGAGATAGCCCTTTGCGATAGGCGGGCAAATTTTGGATAAAGGTCCGCACCAATGCTGAATCGCTGATGGGGGTTGATAAATGCCCGACTTGGGGATCGCCCTCGTAGGGCTTGATGAATTCATTGGTCATTGATTTTCTCCAGCAGGGTTAACATCAGAGGCTAATGAAGATAGGTCTGGTATCTCTTGGGCGGTGCCGGTTGACATGTATTAACCTGGTTGACTGACAAAAGTTCTGAAACCTACGTTTTAGGTTGTCGGCTAGCGACTGGAAGTCGCGCCTACACATACAAAGTCCACCTGCGTGGGCTCGCTATTCCAAGGGCTTCGCCAATCGGCGCAGGCCAATTTTGCATCTGTAGGGGGCGGTTTCCAACCGCCACGCTCGAAGTTTTGTCAGTCAATTAGCGTATCAACGGTAGGTGTAAATCTTTTAGCCTCGAGAAATAAAGAAAAGTCCTAGCCTAACTACCCGAAGGCCAGGACTTTTAAGAGAGACGGAATGGAGAGGAGAGTCTCAGGCCGTCTCAAACTTAATCGGGATGCAGGGCTTGTCAAATATATTTCTGTCTGCATCCCGGGCTCGGCTTAACCAAATCGACTGGCCGTCGAGGCGATCAGGAAAGCGGCATAGGTAAAGATAAACCCAACCGTAAAGTGGGTCAGCCCCACTAACCGGGCTTGCACAATTGAGAGGGCAACGGGCTTGTCCTTCCAGTTCACCAAATTGGCCAGCGGCGTGCGTTCATGAGCCCAAACCAGGGTCTCAATCAGCTCTTGCCAGTAGCCTCGCCACGAGATCAAGAACATAAATCCAACGGCCCAGCACAGGTGGGCGGCTAAGAAAATCCAGGCCCAGATGGCGAGGTTGTTCATGCCGTAGGGGTTATACCCGTTGATCAGTTGGGCAGAGTTAAGCCAGAGATAGTCTCGGAACCAGCCCATAAGATGGGTTGATGACTCGTTAAACTGAGCGACGTTTCCTGACCAGATGGCTAAATGTTTCCAGTGCCAGTAAAAGGTCAACCAGGCAATGGTATTGAGCATCCAAAACATGGCCAGATAGAAGGCGTCCCAGGCTGAGATATCGCAGGTGCCGCCGCGCCCTGGGCCATCACACGGGAAGCTATAGCCAAAGTCTTTTTTGTCTGGCATCAGCTTTGACCCACGCGCGTCGAGGGCACCCTTGACCAAAATTAGGGTCGTGGTATGCAGCCCCAGTGCGATCGCATGGTGCACTAAAAAGTCACCTGGCCCAATCGTCAAGAAGAGAGAATTGCTCCCGCTGTTGATCGCGTCTAACCAACCTGATAGCCAAACGTTGCCATGATTAGGCCAGGCTGTGGTCGCAATGCTGCTCGAATTGGACAACAGGGTATCAAACCCATAAAGCGCCTTACCGTGAGCCGCTTGGATCCACTGAGCAAAGACAGGCTCTACCAGGATTTGTTTCTCAGGGGTGCCAAAGGCCATCATCACGTCGTTGTGAACGTAGATGCCCAGGGTATGAAACCCTAAGAATAGAGAGACCCAGCTCAGGTGTGAGATAATCGCCTCTTTATGCTCAAGCACCCGTGAGAGCACATTGTTTTCGTTGCCCGCTGGGTCATAATCTCGAATCAAGAAGATCGCACCGTGGGCAAACGCGCCAATCATCAAGAAGCCAGCGATGTACTGGTGGTGCGTATAGAGCGCGGCCTGGGTGGTATAGTCCCTGGCGATAAACGCATAGGACGGCATCGAGTACATGTGCTGCGCCACCAGGGAGGTGACCACGCCCAAGCAGGCCAAGTGCCAGCCCAGTTGGAAGTGCAGCGAGTTGTTGTAGGTGTCGTAAATGCCTTGGTGGGCATTGCCCAAACGACCGCCCGGGGGTTTGTGGGCGTTGAGGATTTCTTTCATGCTGTGGCCAATGCCCCAGTTGGTGCGGTACATATGGCCAGCGATGATGAAAATCACTGCGATCGCAAGATGGTGATGGGCAATATCGGTCAGCCACATCGCCTCTGTTTGAGGGTGAAACCCCCCCAAGAAGGTCAGAATCGCAGACCCAGCCCCTTCAGAGGTGCCAAACACATGGCCCGTCGTATCTGGATTTTGGGCATAGACAGCCCATTGTCCCGTAAAGAACGGTCCCAGACCGGCTGGATGAGGGGGCGAACTGAGGAAATTAGCCCAGGTTACACTCTGACCCCGAGCCGCCGGAATCGCTACGTGAATCAGGTGTCCTGCCCAGGCCAGAGAGCTGACGCCAAACAATCCAGCCAGGTGATGATTCATGCGAGATTCCGCATTCTTAAACCAGGATAACCCTGGACGGAACTTCGGCTGCAGATGCAGCCAGCCCGCAAACAAAAAGAGGGTCGCCAAAATCATCAAAAAGATCGCACCGTTGTAAAGCTGGCCATTGGTGCGCATGCCAATGGTGTACCACCAGTGGTATACACCCGAGTAGGCAATATCTACCGGATAGTTGGCCCCGGCCTGCGTAAACGCGTCTACTGCAGCCGTGCCAAATTGAGGGTCCCAAATCGCGTGAGCGATGGGGCGGACATTCAGCGGATCTTTTACCCACTGTTCAAAATTTCCTTGCCAGGCAACGTGGAAGAGATTACCAGAGGTCCACAAGAAGATAATCGCCAGATGGCCAAAGTGAGACGCAAAAATCTTTTGATAAAGATTTTCTTCGGTCATGCCATCGTGGCTTTCAAAATCATGGGCCGTTGCAATCCCATACCAGATCCGACGCGTGGTCGGATCTTGGGCCAGATCCTGGCTAAATTTCGGGAATTTAGTCGCCATAGATCTAAAAAAGTTCTCCAAATCAGATAAACAAGTGGCTAATCAGCAGAGTTGCTAACCAACAGCAATAATGCGAGCTAAAAAGAATGCCCAGGTGGTTGCAATCCCCCCGAGGAGATAGTGGGCAACCCCGACGGCTCGACCCTGGGTAATGCTCAGCGCCCGAGGCTGAATCGCTGGTGCAACCTTGAGTTTGTTGTGGGCCCAGACGATTGACTCGATCAGCTCTTGCCAATAGCCTCGCCCGCTAAACAGGAACATGAGACTAAAGGCCCAGACAAAGTGAGCCCCTAGGAACAGCAGGCCATAGGCAGAAATTGCTGACCCATAGGAGTTGAGCACCTGCGACGCCTGCGCCCAGAGAAAATCTCTCAACCAGCCGTTAATCGTAATGGCGCTCTGGGCAAAATTGCCCGCTGTAATGTGAGAGACCGTGCCCCCATCTGAAACCGTGCCCCACACATCTGACTGCATCTTCCAACTAAAGTGGAAAATCACAATCGAGATTGAGTTATACATCCAAAACAGGCCCAAAAAGACATGGTCCCAACCCGAGACCTGGCAGGTGCCGCCGCGACCTGGTCCATCACAGGGAAACCGGAACCCCAGTGCCCCCTTGTCGGGAATCAGGCGAGAGCTGCGGGCAAACAGAACCCCTTTTAGCAAGATCAAAACCGTGACATGGATGGTAAACGCGTGGATGTGATGGATGAGAAAGTCGGCTGTGCCCAGTTGAATCGGCATCATCGCCACTTTGCCACCCACGGCCACCACATCGCCGCCAAAGGCCGGACTGACCCCCGCTAGTGCATTGGGCGCAGTCGCACCAGCCGCTACGGCATGCAGGTGCTGTATCCACTGGGCAAAAATCGGCTGTAGCTGTATCCCCGTATCGGAGAACATATCCTGAGGCCGACCAAACGCTCGCATGGTGTCGTTGTGGACATAGAGCCCAAAACTATGGAACCCGAGGAAAATGCAGACCCAGTTGAGGTGAGAGATAATCGCATCGCGA
>JBCDDJ010000014.1:0-35851 GCA_039180385.1 Cyanobacteria bacterium P01_G01_bin.38
CTCGACACAGTGAACCGCAAAGAGAGAACTGGATTCTGATTGAGACGCGAATTGTGGAAACATATAGGGATAGGTCTGCAAATGGATTTAGGTCTGAAAAGAATCGTAGAAAGACTCGTTTTAGAAGCTATTCTCAAAAAGATTTTAGTATTGGGCAGCGCGGCTGCTGATCAAACCAACCGATGGGCCTCTTTTGAACTAATAGAACTTTTCTAAATAGGAATGATTTTTGATTTCCTTGATAAGCAAAAACTAGAAGGTTTGCTTGTGGATTAAAGTTTTGCTTGTGGATTAATAAGTTCTCTATTGAATCAACACACTGTAAGTAGAAGACACTTTCATTAAGTAGTCCCTGAGAATTTGTATCGAGATAGATGGCGGTTACTCAAATCTAGCGATGCCATTTTGGTCTAGATGATGCGTGATGCGTAAGCACCATCGCTTATTGAGAATATATGTTACATGCAATCGACCGAATGCCTTTAAGAACAAAGAATTTAGCCTTTTTCAATAAGCTATACTGGCTAAGTAATCAGAAAGTCGACATCCTCTTGCAAAGACCATTGATCCATCAGATTGCTAGGCATTGAGTTAAGTAAATTGAGTCAGGTAGCATTAGTAGGTCGTTAAAACTTTTAAAGAATTACAAACGATTTCAGAAACCGCTTAGGAAAAAACATGGCTAACACATCCGCATTAGTAACCCCCTTTGGTCAAGTTGCTGACAACGTTGTCTTGCTAGAGTCGTCTATAACTACACCCATTTGTGAAGGCTTGAATGTGGCTCTATCAAGTTTTCAAGCACTTTATCTCCAATACCAGAAACATCATTTTGTCGTAGAAGGCGCAGAGTTTTTACAACTGCATGAATACTTCGAAGAATCTTATGGCCAAGTCCGAGATCATGTTCACGATCTGGGCGAACGGCTGGATGGGTTGGGGGGAGTCCCGGCGGCTAGCTTCAGCAAACTGGCTGAGCTGTGCTGTTTTACGCCTGAGCCCGATGGCATCTATCGCTGTCGTCAGATGGTCGAAAACGACCTCCAAGCAGAACAGGCCATCCTTCAGGTGATCCGCCGTCAGGCAGCCCAAGCCGAGAGTCTGGGAGATCGCGCTACGCGCCACCTGTATGAAACAATTTTGCTGAAAACCGAAGAACGGGCCTACCACCTGGGCCACTTTCTGGCTAACGACACACTGGTTGTGTTCAATAACAACTAGGGCATTCAAGCCTGAGCTTCTGAGCTTTGGAGCAAGTCACCTCCCGCTATCGAAAACGTTAGTTGTGGGGCAAATCACGCAGATCTTAATGACTATAACGACTACGCTCGGGATAATTACGTTAAAGGCAATTGGCCAAGGTAATAACTGCCTGCCCAGCCGAATATTGATTCCAACCAAAAGCCCCAAGTCGGGGCTTTTTTATTTGCAAATGCTTCCAGACAAGAGTCTAGCCCTAAATGGTAATCAATGGCAAGAAGGATTTAAGAAACTCATTGATTGGGTAAGGCAGCTGAGCCAGCCGTTTTGGGAACCGCATTCCTGAACTGAGTTATGCGGGCACGTTACCGTCAGGGGCATGTAACGCCTGTATGTATCCTATATATGTAACCTCTGGGTGACGTCAGCGGATGTCTGCCTGCACCTGGAGGTCATTACCTGGAGGTCATGACAGGAAAGCCCTGTCGCAATTTAAAACCAATCTTATCAGTGATTTTCAATCATCATCATACAAGAAATATTCTCAATAAAAACAAGGTGATGAGCTAGAATGATAGACAGTCCATCGAGCTGGATTTAGCGCGCAATGTCTCAGGTAGAGCCGTCTCAAGTAAAATCGCCTCAATCAGTCGCAAAGCCAGCGCAGAAGGCAAAGCGAGCGCAAAAGGTAGCCGCGAAAGGCGACTTTTGTCTAGAAGGTCGCTTTGCTGGTTTTTCGGCGGGCAGAAAGTCACCTTTCAGATATCTGTGTGTAGAAACCGCTACGGATTCCTACCGAGTCAAGCTGAAAAAGTCGCTACAGCTAATGCTTTTTCGGTATCTGATGGTTGGGGATGGAGTACGGGTTGTGGGCAAGCAAACTGTAGATAAAGAGACTGGCCAGCCTAAGTTCAAAGCCCGGGAAGTCCTAAAGATGGACCAGCCGTCCGCAAGCCCCTTGCAATTTCCGGAGTCCCCCGCTGAAACGTTCCACGAGCAGCCTAAACAGCAGCCTAAACAGAAGAAAGCCAGGGTCTTGATCTGCCAGAAATCAGCCTGCCGTAAGCGAGGCGGTAAGGCGGTCTGTCAGGCTCTAGAAGCCGCCCTGGGAGAAGCCGGTTTAGATCATGTCAGTATCAAACTAACGGGCTGTATGGATCGGTGCAAGACAGGCCCTAACTTGGTGGTGATGCCAGACAAAACTCGCTATGCCCGAGTTACCTCCAAACAGATACCTGACCTGGTAAGCAAGCATTTTAGCCCTAACAAAGCATCTCAATGAAATCGCTTAGAGGGATTAGCAGAGGGATAAGGGTTAGGCAATTTCGTTCAATATGGCTTCTGGGTGGCTCGCTGCTGCTACATGTTGCGCTCATGGGGGTGCCATTTTCATGGGAGCCCAGGGGCGAACGGCCTAAACCGCCTCAGGCAAAAAGCGCTACACCCGAACCTACTGAAAGCGCGATCGCACTCTCTGCGCTGCCTAAACCCCTACCCACGCCCCAAGCGACAACCGCGCCTCCACTCGACCCCCCACTGACCCCGGTCTCAGTCGCCCCCCAGCCCACACCACAGCTGGCTCCAATCCTCCCTCCCCCCGTCACAGAATCGGAACCCGCTGCTGAACCCACCCCCGAGCCTACACCGGCCCTCGGCCCTGAGCCGGTTGAAGCCGGTATCGTGATGCCTTTTCGGGATGATTTCCCCCATCCAGCCGGGAGCACAGCAGGCTGCTTTGCCCTACAAAACTGTCGCCGCCTCGAAAATATCAGCAGCTATCGCCAGACCGCCCAAGACCTGGTTGCCCTGCTCGAAGCCCAGGGATATCAAGTGACCCCTCGCGATGATGCTGATGATACCGGGCTTCAGCTGTATGAAATTGTCGAGGCGGATAGTCCAGACGGGGCGGTGCAATATCTCAGTGTCTTCTCCGACGGCATCGGCAGTGCAGTTTACACAATTACCCAAGAAATCATAAGTTTAGAGGAGTTGCGGGAGTTGGGGTAAAAGGTGGAGAGTAGCGGGCGGGGCGTTGAGGTTAGAGGAGCAGAGGAAGCAGGGGGAGCAGAGGAGGTAGGGGGAAAATATCAAACCTTCATCTCCACCCACTCCCCACTCCCGTTCGGCTGAGCTCACGCCGAAGCCCACTCCCCACCCCCTATTCCCCACCACCCACTCCCCACTCACCTCCCCCGATGTCTATCCAAACCCCTTCTAAACCTTGGTTTCCCTTACGCTTGGGTAGCACTGCCCAATGGACCCTGGTGGTCTGGCTGGTGGCGGGTCTAGTGGCGCTGCCCGTATTAGTCGTGCTGGGCAGTGTGTTTACCGACGCGAGTGACCAGTGGTCGCATTTGGCTGACACGGTATTGGCCCAGTATGTGACCCACTCCCTGTTGCTGATGGGGGGGGTCGGCATCGGGGTGTGTCTGATTGGCATTAGTACAGCCTGGCTGGTGACTGTTTGCCGGTTTCCGGGCAGCCGCTGGCTTGAGTGGGCCTTGTTATTGCCTTTGGCGGCCCCGGCTTACTTGCTGGCCTATACCTACACAGAGTGGCTGGAATATTATGGACCCGTGCAAACCGGGTTGCGAACCTTGTTTGGGTGGGAGAGGGCCACCGACTATTGGTTCCCTGACGTGCGGTCAGTGGGGGGTGCGATCGCAATGCTCAGCCTGACGCTCTACCCCTATGTCTATATGCTGGCGCGGGTGGCCTTTTTAGAGCAGTCACGGTGTGCCCTAGAGGCCAGCCGTTCGCTCGGGTGTGGCCCCTGGCGGAGTTTTTTTAAGGTGGCCTTGCCTTTGGGCCGCCCGGCGGTGATGGCGGGGTTGGCGCTGGCCCTGATGGAAACCCTCAACGATTTTGGTACGGTCCAACATTTTGGCGTGACCACCTTTACTACCGGCATCTATCGCACCTGGTTTGGTATGGGGGAGCGGGTTGCAGCCGCGCAGCTCTCCGCCATCCTAATGTTGTTTATCTTGGCGCTATTGCTGTTAGAACGCTGGTCGCGACGAAAGGCCCAGTACTATCAAATGGGTAACAGCCACCAGCAGGTTTCTCCCTATATCTTGAGGGGGGTGCGGGCGATGGCGGCTCAGCTGACCTGTCTGTTACCCATTGCTTTAGGACTGTTGCTCCCGGCAGGCTTGCTGCTGCACATGACCCTGACCCATCTAGAAGACACCCTAGACAATCGGTTTATGGAGCTGGCCTACCACAGTTTGTTGTTGGCCGGTTTGACCGGCGGGGTAGCGATTTTAGTTGCTCTGGTGTTGGCCTATGGGGCCCGGTTAAACCGATCGCGGGTGATTCAGGTGGGGGTTCGCCTGGCTGCAATGGGCTATGGGATTCCGGGGGCTGTGATTGCGGTGGGTATTTTGATCCCGGTGATTCGATTGGATCAGCTCGTGGCCCGTGTGGCCCAGGCTAGCCTGGGAATCTCCCCAGGACTGCTGATTAGCGGCACCATTACCGCCTTGATATTTGCCTATCTGGTTCGATTCTTGGCAGTCGCCCTAAGCACCGTCGAATCCGGTCTGACCAAAATTCGTCCCAGCCTGGACGATGCCGCCCGCAGCCTGGGCTGCTCACCCACCCATACCCTGGCTAAAATCCATGTGCCGCTGATGGGCAGCAGCCTGCTGACAGCGCTGATGCTCGTGTTTGTGGATGTGATGAAAGAGCTACCGGCGACGTTGGTGATGCGCCCTTTTAACTTTGACACGCTGGCGGTGCGCGTTTACCAATATGCCTCTGATGAGCGTTTGATAGAAGCCTCAGCCCCGGCCTTAATGATCTTGTTGGTGGGGTTGTTGCCAGTGATTGCGCTGAGTCGGCAAATTGCGCGATCGCAACGTTAAAAAAAGCGCTTCCACCGGAAGCGCCTGCGTTAAGGAAGTGAATGATTTTAGTGGGTAAGCTTACACGTGGGTAAGCTTATACCCAACCCACCCGATCCATCAGCTGCACAGCTTCTGCCTGTCGCTCTCCGTAGGTGGCGACATTCACAAGATCGGATTCAAAAGTGCCAAAACTAGCCACCACAGGGTCAACCTCAGTGCCCTCTACCACAGGATACTCGTTATTACCCTGGGCAAAAAAGGCCTGGGCATCGTTACCCGCTAAATAGTCAAGAAACTGGATGGCATTTTCCTGACGAGGGCTGGCGGCGACCACACCAGCGCCGCTAATATTCACATGGGTGCCACGCCCGTCTTGGTTAGGAAAGAAGACGCCAATCTGGTTAAAGATTGCCTGCATGGCGGGGTCCTCATCCTTAGCATAGCGGGGCAGGTAATAGGTATTTGCGATCGCAATATCCCCCACCCCGGCCGCCGCGGCCTCAATCTGGGCGCGATCATTTCCTTCCGGCGGGCGGGCAAAGTTGCTAACAAAATCTCTCGCCCAGTCTTCTGTGGCCTCTAAACCGTTTACCTCAATCAGAGCGGCTACCAGCGACTGATTATAAATATTGCCCGAAGACCGAATGAGAATTTTTCCACGCCATTTAGGGCTAGCCAGATCCTCATAGGTGGAGAGCTCTGCCGGATCTACGCGATCTTTGTTATACATGATTACCCGAGCCCGCTTAGAAAACCCAAACCAATATCCCTCTGGGTGTCTCAGACTCTCTGGGATCTGCTGTGTTAGCGTGCTAGATGAAACCGGTGCAAAGATACCCGCCTCTTGAGCCCGCCACAGCATCCCAGCATCCACCGTCATAAACACATCGGCAGGGGTGTTTTCCCCTTCTACTTTAAGACGCTCGAGCAGCGCATCGGCCTCACCCTCTAGCAAATTAACCCGAATCCCGGTCTGACGCGTGAACTCGTCATAGAGCTCGTCATCGGTATTGTAGTGGCGCGAAGAGTACAGGTTAACAACATCCGTTTGAGCACGGGCTGATCGAGGTCGGATTATCTGGGTCGCTGCAAAACCAGCCGTAGCCGCACCGCTGACGATAAACGACCGCCGTGAGAGTTTCATAGGTTGTTTCCTTTCTGTGAGATTTAATAAAGGGCTATGCAAGCAGCCTATCACTATTGAGATTAATTGTTAACTAGATTTTTGTAAAAATCTTTGGAATAAGCTTTTTGTAATAGTTAGGTAAGATTAATTCACCTTTAAATCACCTATTTAATTAGCACTTATTTGCTTTAAGTACTTTTATAAAAATTTCTACCGATAATATTTCTTATAAACTCTATTTAGGGATATCCAGATCGATAGCGCGCCGAGCGTGGGAATACAATATTTTGAAAAACGCTGTAATCCTTTTCATAAGAGGGGTTTTCAAGTATTTTTCCTCTATTGTCAACACACTCAATCAGCGATTTTTTTTGACTCTCTCCCCTCTTGCCGACTATTCTGGTTGCTAAAGGCGATATTTTAATTGCATCTGAATCTTGATAAGATATCTCTCTATGGACAAGCCCCTGTTGGAATAATGATGTTCAAGATGACAATGAATTGCATTAAAATAACCTTGTCAACATCTCGCTATCTATAAGAAGACACCAATCAATGCAGCTTAATCATCGCAATCTCGTCGGTTCCATCGTTTTTATTGGGCTTTTGTCAACCCTGGGCTGTGCTAACCAGTCGCAAGAAGCTGGGGAAGGTACTGGGGAAAGTATCGAAGCGAATGGGATAGTGAATGTGTACTCCGCTCGCCACTACGATATAGACGATGCCCTATACGATCGGTTTACTGAGCAAACGGGCATTCAGGTCAACTTGGTCGAGGGTAAATCAGATGAGCTGCTCGAACGCATCAACAGCGAAGGAGCCAATAGCCCCGCCGATGTGTTTATCACGGTGGATGCCGGGCGGCTGTGGCGAGCTGAGGAGGCCGAGATTTGGCAGCCGGTGTCTTCTGAGGTGCTAGAAGCCGCCGTACCGGAAAATTTGCGCCATCCTGACGGGCTGTGGTTTGGTCTGACCAAGCGGGCCAGGGTGCTGGTCTACAACGTTGACACCGTTGAGCCATCGGACCTATCGACCTATGAAGCCCTAGCTGAGCCTGACTGGGAAGGTCGGGTTTGCGTACGCAGCTCTGAGAACATTTATAACCAGTCTCTGCTCGGCGCTATGGTAGAAACCAAAGGCGTTGAGGCCACCGAAACCTGGGCCGAAGGGCTGGTCAATAATTTTGCCCGACAGCCAGAAGGGGGCGATGTCGATCAGATTAAATCCGTCGCGGCGGGGCTGTGCGATGTGGCCATCGTAAATCACTATTACTGGGCGCGACTGGCCAAATCTGATGACCCAGAAAACCAGGACGTGACTAGCAAAACGGCGGTCTTTTTTCCTAATCAGGCCGATCAGGGTGTGCATGTGAATATTAGCGGGGCCGGCGTCGTAGCGGGGGCTCCTAACGAAGAGAATGCGATCGCATTCCTCGAGTTTTTAGTCAGCCCTGAGGCCCAGGCCGTCTTTGCGGAGGGTAACAATGAATATCCAGTTGTAGACGGCGTTGAGATCGATCCCATTGTTGCCGAGCTAGGAGATTTCAAAGTAGACGAGGTCAATGTTGCCGCCTACGGACGCAACAACCCAGAGGTGATCAAACTTTCCGATCGCGCTGGCTGGAAATAGCCCCGATGCTCTTTAAGATTCCAGACGTGCTCTCGGCTGAGCAGCGGGTTGAGCTGTTAACTCAGTTAAAAGAGGCTGAGTTTATCGATGGCAAAATCACCGCCGGCTGGTATGCCAAACAGGTCAAACAAAATCAGCAACTCAAAGGGGATGACGCCAAACCCCTGCGAGAACAGATGATCGCGATCCTGAAAGGCAACCCGCTTTTCCAGGCGGCAGTGCGCCCCAAACGCATTCATCATCTATTGCTTAGCCGATATCAGCCGGGCATGGCCTATGGCACCCATGCCGACAATGCGTTGATGGGTCAGTGGCGCTCAGATGTGTCCTTCACGGTGTTTCTGAATGACCCTCAAGACTACGAGGGTGGGGAGTTGGTGATCGAGGGCACCGACGACGAGCAGACCTATAAATTGCCCGCCGGTTCGGCCCTTGTCTATCCTTCCTCAGCATTGCATCGGGTCAACGAGGTCACTCAGGGCGTGAGACTCGTTGCGGTGGGCTGGGTTCAAAGCTGGGTGAGAGATCCCGCCCAGCGAGAGTTGTTATTTGATCTCGATACCGCCCGACGGTCGCTGTTCGCTAAGCACGGCAAAACGGATGAGTTTGATCTGATTTCAAAAAGCGTGGCCAATCTGTTGCGTCAGTGGGCTGACTAAGGATACGTGGAGTAGATAACTCCACTCCACGTATCCACCTCGTTGGCTAGATATGACCGTTTCCAGGACTGTGGTTGGCAGTACCCGCCCTGCTGTCTGGGAATATGTTTGATGTGCTTAATGGACTGCAAACCGGCTTAGCCTCGCCGGAGCATCAAGCTTTTGTTCAGAAGCTGCGCGATAGTGGAAATGGTGGATAGTGGGTGCGATCGCTCTAGCGAGTAGGATTAGTATTGCCCATCTACGGGCACTCACTTAGAATACTGTCTCCCGCTTGATTTTTTTTCTGGACCGCTCAATCTCTCGTCGAGTGGAAGTTTCAGAAAAATTAGCTGACAGTTTTTGACAGTTGATTAGGCTGTGAACTAGCTGTACACCTTGCTAGTTAAGAAGAGAGATGCGAGGTGATAATCTTGCGCAGAGGCTGCCAGACGATTTCGCCTCGAAAGTTTTCCAAAAAATTGGATGCTTTACTGTAGTAGAGCAGTCGCTGTTGGTCTAGTTCGTAAACTACAGGGATTTCGTACCACATCAGATCGACTCTGTGCTTGAAGGGATTGGTTGTCTGAATTTCAGCAGCTGTTGAGGCATCAACCTGATCGACGAGGGCGATCGCAAAGCACAAATGGGTCGGTACTCGAAAGTTGAAAAGGGCCTGTCCGGCTGCAGATGCATCAACTTTTGTTCTAGCCCACTGTGAAGCCTGAGTTGAGAACCGTTTCAAAGTATTCAGGTTCATCGAGGCAAACTCAGACATCATAAAAAAGGCTTCTCCACGCATTCCCAAACCAGGCTCGAAGTCAACCAGTCTGACAATGTAGTTGAACCAGCGGCCATTCACAGTTTCGTCCTTGAGAATTTCTGGATTGCCCAACTCCTCCAACTGATTCAGGACTTTTTCGAGGTAGCGATCGAGTGCTTGACGGTTTTGACAAGTTCGTGACTGAAAGTTTTTGAATTGGAAGCTTTCAAGATACTTCTTCGCCTGGTCTTCAAGAGCATTAGCATCTTCTTCCTTTAACAAAATAACTTGGTTATTATCACCAGTTACGATGACAGAATTTGAGGTATTGCCACCAAATGCAACTGCTTGTTCTCCAGTCGCTAGCCCTATCTGCCCAGCCGAAATTGCAGACAATAAAGTTTGCAGGTCTGTTTCAGTAGAACAACCTGAAAGAATACGCTCAATAACCTGTCGGAGATCTGTTGACATAGTTCGTTTTATCTAAAATTGCCAGTGCTATTCTCATCAAGTGGTGTTTTAAGAAGATGATCTTGTAGGAGCAAATGTATGAATTTATAAGAGCCACCTACACGTCTAAGCAAAATACGATCAGTTGCATAATTCAAAAATTCCTTGTAGTTCCAAGGTATATAGCCTTCTAATGCTAGGATGAGGCGGAGTAAAAAATGTTGAATACAAGCAATGCCTCCGCTGATTAGCCAAGTAACTAATCCAAAGCTAATACCGTAGGAAGGGCCACTAATTATCGCGGCAATAAACCCAAAAAAAACACTAATTATACTGGCGTTTTTCATAGTTCTTTTAATGCTTTGATTTGGGTGAGAACTCTCATTTGAGCTTGAAAAGGTTGCACCTTTAAGCGCTCTACTTAAAAGAACCGTTTGCATGAATAATCCGGATATCAACCCAACGTTTGCGGCAATGTAGAAGCTGTTTTTAGTATCGCCGATCAGCCAAGAAAATGCTATGAAATAAGCAATTATTGAGATATAAATGCAAGGTAAAAAACCAATTCCAAAAAACCAGATCCATTGGAATTTGCCGAAAAAGGCGAAAGTTCCAAATGTCCCTCCAACAAAAAACATAAATCCTGAAACTACTGGGTTTGGAAAACTAATGACTAATGAAATGAGAACAAAATAAGATGACGAGATGAGAACAAAATAGGAGAGTAATAGAATAGAACTGAGTATCGCAGGTAATCGAATCGAATTAAATAAACTGTCAAAGAAAGGAAGGCGTTTTATAAGATAAAGAGTAATTGTAGTTAGGGAGCAAAATATTGCTCCTGCGAAAAACATCAGCTCAATAAGCGCTAAACTCAAGATACTAAAATTGAAATCCAGATTATAGTAAGCTCCTGAAAATGCGCTCATGATAAGGGCAAAAAGAACTGATATCTTCAAAATCTTGAGATTATGTGTAATTTCAATTGAACTTAGAATTTTTTCGATTGGCTGAATGACTTCTCCAAAGGAACTCGTTAGTACTACTGAAGTTGCAAAACTTGATAGCTGTAAGATTTGAGTTACAACTAAATCTACTTCAAAGTTAACTCTGACGAAAACAACTAATTCGATTATTGAAAAGATGACTGCGAATAATAGAACATAATATGTTTTTTTAGATTTATTATTTAAAGTCTTATATGGTTGAAGATCTGAAAGCGTAAACTTATTCTCTGATTTGCGCGATTGAATAGCTAGCCAACGAAGCCAAGTTAGTACCTTAGGTAAACTCAAATTTTCACATCCATAATCTTTTTCAGTTCGAATATGATTTATTAATGTCTCATGAATATAACTATCCCAGATGAGTTTAAGGCTCTCTTCTAGAGAATTTGCTTGATTCCACTCTTCATAATTAATATTTCTGTGAGCTATAAGCGAAATGCTTAAAAATAGAGGAGTCCGCACTAGCTCTAATAAATTTTTCTCTCGTGAAAATATTTCCCAGAGCGAATTGCATCTGTTCTCATTCAGAAAGCCTTCAATTTGATTGTCTTCAAGTGGTAGAAGATAAACAGCTTCATTAAGTTCTAGTAAGGTTTTTCGACTAAGGTATTCATCCTTGCGACTACATACGACTAACCCAATTGGTTTGTTCTCTCTTCTGAGAAACTCATTGATTTTTTCAATGCACTGAGCTTGCAACTCTAGATTTAGTTCGTCTAAGCCATCTAGTATAACTAAAAGCTTTTGTTCGTCTAGCCATAGTTTGATATTTCTGATAGACCCGGTATACTCAGCATGCGCTTCTGAACTAATCCATTCAGATATATTTTGACCTTCCCATGAAATTAGGCTTAGTGGCACAGGGATAGGTTCAGAAGACCGCTCATATGCCCTGTCAGATAATTTTTTTGCCAACTCTAACAAAGTTGTTGTTTTGCCAGATCCAGGGGCACCAGTAATTAGCAGTTTGTGTGCAGTTCTCTCGCTATCAAAAATTTCTAAAATATTCTCTTGGCTATTACTTGATGAGATTCTCGAACCAATTTTAATATGTTTAGTCCAAGGACAGTTAACTAACTGTGGCTGGAAGTCTTTTTTTAAATTGATTGGCTTCACACTCCGCGAAAAAGTTTTTGCCAAACGCCCTTTAATATTTTGTCTTATATCGTTTAATAACAATACCTCTTCATCAGAGCGACCGACTGGCTTTTTATTAGAGAAGCTTGAGAATTTAGAATATTCTAGGTCTATATTACTATTTATAACTAAGTGTTCTTCAAATTCAGTAAAAGCATTTGGATTAATGATTTTGATTTCTTCTAATAGTTTACGAACTTCATCTTGGCGCTTTACATAATCGATTAGTAGACGTATTCGTTCATTTTTGGTTTGACCTGACGTAAAATTTTCATCCACAGATGGAAAGCTATCTTGGCAGAGGTTGAGAAACTCATCATCCCCAAGTTTGTTGATTAGTTCTCGAATTTTACTAAAGTTGTATTCCATAAATGAGCAGTCTTACGCTTTGAATAATCTTCTAATTTAATTGCCTCTTAGCTGCCAATAACCCAGTACCGACTATTGTTCTGAGTTAATTCTTCTCTCAATCCAAACCGTTGCTTAGGAGGTGTATCATACCGAAGCAAGCTATGCATATCTTGAAGCAATTCACGAGCATCACCATAGTACCCGTGCCCCAAAAGCGTAAGGTCAATATTAGAAACTTCTACCGTGTCTACCCCAGGAACAATTGTTACAGGAGGAGCGAAACCTGCACGAGGGTAGTCATGAATAATTCCAGAGGTGGTGAGGGCTTTATCTTTAGCCGAGATATATAAAGTCGTACGCTCCGCTACAGTTTGGTAAACCTTTGCTAAGTCACGAAAAACATCTGGATCTTCATCGGGAGCAGCCAAAAAGATTTGTCCAAATGAAACTCCACTTTGTCCTTTTGCTTGATGCATAATCCGTTGAATCGATCGCAATAATCCTCGATTTCCCATACTGTGGGCGATAATATGAACTTTCTCAGCTCCGCTTTGAGTAACGAACTGAGTCAGGAACTGAGCAATATAAGGTTCACTGGCCTGAATGCTGGCCTCATCTGCTGTATAGCCTGTTAGATTTCCCTTGGAGGGCCAACTGTAGAAGGCGGTCATACCAGGCATTTGTAAATCGAATCCAATCTGAGCAGCTCGCAATGCAGCAGACTCAAAACTAACATTAAATCCATGAATGAAAATGAGTGCCATTCGATTGCCTACATCATGGTTCTGCAAGGCATGCCTTATCTCCATCCAGAACCGTGCCTGTGCCATTTTTTCAAGGCTATTCCGACCCAATCGAAGGCGATCGTCTGTCAAAGTTAAAAGTCGCTGCCACCAAGCGGACCCAGTGGAGCCGATTTTGTGAGATTTTGGCACTGCTACTTGACAAGATCCATAATGAAGTTGAGTATCTCGTTCACTCGAAAACCCTTTAGATACGTCCAATACGTCAATCAATTTTCGATTGGTACCATACCAAAGTGGATATAGAGTTGCTGTCTGACGTGCTGTTGCGTGTGATACAAACGAACGAGTTATTCTAGTTTGTTTGCTCTGTGGATCATCTTGTGTATCCATTAAGGTCATGTCATGGGTAATGAAGCGAGGTAAATCTCCATCTGGTAGCTTTAGCAGTTGAATCTCATTGCGGCCTAGTTCAAACGCTTTGTAATAACCACGCCCAAACCCTAGGCCTCTATAAAAGCCTGCTGCAAAGCTTATGGCTGCTTCGTCATCAATTGCTTTGTCGATCCCGATCACACAGCAAACTTGTTCCGCTAATGTGTCTGCCAGTTTTAGAGAAAAGCAAGCATTCAGCACCACACATTCGATCTGTCCTTGAATCGCAGCAAACAAGCCTGAAAGAGCTTCAATCGATACAGGATGAGTTCGATTTTGATTATTCTCTAAAATAATCTCACCTTGAAGGCTACCGTGTCCGGCAAAATGGACAATCGTTGGTTTATGTTGCAGTAAATACCGGGAAAACTCCTCAACTCGAACTGCTTGCTCCACCTGAACACTATACTCGCGTCCCAAGTTCCCTTCCTGTAACCGTTGTCGAATAAGTGTTGCTTCCCGATCTAATTGCAAGCGGTCAGTATCCTTTGGATTAGCAGCTAGAACAAGAACATCACAGTTCTTAGTTGTCGGTGAATCTGATGTTTCTGCATACCCTGAACTTGCTTTATAAGAAGGCACATCACCTGCTGCTTGTGCTGCTAAATCACCATGCTGCGACATGAATTTATTGCATACGGTGGGATTAATCTCCCTAATGCAAGCTAAAAGCTTGGGAATCTCTTTGTGGCGAGTGGCGTGCCCAATAAGTAAGCGAATGCGAGCTGATTTAGTTTGTCCTGACGTAAATTGGTAATGAACAGCGGGGAAATCGTCTTGACAAAGATCAAGAAGCTCATCATCTCCCAGAGCTTCTTGTACTAGTTGGCGAATTATCTTCAAGTTGTCAGTACTCATGTGCTTCCCCTCTACTTCTTCATCTTTCAATACATTAGAGTAAATAGTGTGTCTAATCGGAAAGTTGCTGAAGTTATGAACATTTAGATGAGTATTGCCTTGCTGATTTACGTTTCCGTTACCCACGACATTGCGATCGCCCGTAATAATCGTTGACCCCTGAACGGATCCTCCAACTGAGACCGACCGCTCCCCGGAAGCAATTACCGTCGATCGGGTTGTGTTTTCGGGGGCCTGATCGAGAGCCGCTAGCCCGCCGTTCGGTAACCCTTTTCCACCACAGATGAGCGCGATCGGGAAATGATTAGAGCCTTTACCTTCCCACTGAGGCTGTTGCTCAGCATTCCAGTCAGATAGAGCAGCGGCTGGTACCGTTTTACCCAGATAGCTGACCAGGTTCATGAAAGTGACTTCGGTATCACCGGGCTGGTTGTCACCACCCCGCAGGGCATCAATCAGGTGATAGGTAAAAATGCTACAGGTCTGGTCTTTGCGAATCCATGAGAGCTGGTCATTGTCGGAAGACGAAAGGATGGCGATACCCTTTCCTTCAGCAAGTCTGGCAAACTGCCCCTTTGCAGAGGTTTTCGCAAACCCGTCCGGCAAGTCTGGTTCTTCCGATTCTCCTTTCTGGGCCATTATCCCTTCAGCATGGCAGCAGTCAAGAACGACGAGCAGTTTCTGAGCGTTGATGGCTTGCAGCACTTGGGCAAAGTCTTCGGCAGGTAGGGCCGACGTATGAGGTTTATGAGGTTTAATATCGTGGGGAATCAGATAGTAGCGCTGGCTAGATTGGTCGAGCCAACCATGGCCAGAGTAGTAGACAATTGCGGTAGCTTCTGAGTCAGCCTGAGTTCTAGTTTGAAGCCATTGCAGTCCATCGAGGATACCCTGGCGAGTGGCCGCTTCGTTGCAGAGTACACGAATATGGTCAGCATCGTCAGGGTAGCCACAGAGGCTGGCATCGGTGAGAATCGCGTGGAGCGCAGAGACATCCTTGACCGTCACAGGGAGGGACCAGTCAGCATAGTTGGACTGACCCACACCAATCAGCAGAGCATAGCCGTGGGAAAAGGAATTTGACATCTGGGTATTTTGCTAGACATAAGTGAAATCACTTCTAGCATAGCCGAGGAGGCAATACGGGCCTGCTTGACCTGAGACAGGTTCACATCAAGCACTCATTAATTCTGTATCCGTTCTCGCAGTTCCTTTCTATTGCCGGAACTCGTCTAGTAGCTCAAAAAACTTTTCAAACCCCGCTCGCTCATCATGACAAGAGAGCATAATCAATTTTGCCCAAGATGTCACCGAGCGCACACCTAGTTTTGTCTGCAGCCATGGTTGAAAATTATTGTAAAAAATTTCTTCCTCTGCTGTAAGCTCCACGCCTATTTCTCCTCGGGCTACCCCATAGCCATTTCAAGACATAAATAAGTTATTGACTGAGGGTTGTCCCAAGGCGATTCTGGACGCAGTACCTGTCCATCTAAAGATAACCATAACAGTTTTACTCATGACACCTTGACCTCACAGTGATCTTGGTTACTCATCCTAATATGATTTCAAGTAGGGAATCGCCGACCTGTGCTTATCCCTTCTGAGGTATCTGCATGGGTTAAAAAAATTCACAGAGCTGTTAAATTTCCTAAGTGAGCATCATGTCAGTACGTATACGATGTAGGGTCGGTCCATAAAGCCCTCGAGACTTTCTTGACCATTGAAGCAAACCTTCTAATTCAAACTGTTTGAGAAAGCGGGTAACGGCGACTCGGCTGGTGCCGGTAGGCTTGGGCATTCTGCAATAGACTCTGGAGCTGAGCAAAGCCCTCTGCTCCAGCAATCTGATCCAACCAATCGGTGGTTGATTGGCCTGATCAAGGTGGTTGATTGAGCCAATCAAAGAGAATTCAGAAATTTTAGCATTGCCCTGCGATCTTCTATGTCCATGGCCATAAACTGCTGCTTAGCCGCGTCTGCCTCGCCACTGTGCCAGAGGATCGCCTCTTCTACGGAGCGGGCTCGCCCGTCGTGTAGGTATCCCGAATAAGGCAGCACGGTGTCGGTTAGGCCCAACCCCCACAGCGGCGAGGTGCGCCACTCTTGACCATCTGCCACAAAGTCTGGTCGCCCATCGGCCAACCCAGGCCCCATATCATGGAGCAACAGGTCAGTATAGGGATGAATCGTTTGATTGGCCAGGGCTGCTATCGGCGCAGGCCCGGTCTTTAGAGTAGAGATATGGCAGGCAGCACAGTTGGCCTGGTCAAACAACTTCTCGCCTCGACCCACAGCCAGATCATCCAGCATCGTCCGCGCCGGCACCCCCAGACTTTGCACATAAAAGACATTCGCCTCTAATGTCTCTTCATCAATGTCTTGGCGGCCTGAAGCCTCTAAAAACATTGGGTTAGCAATGCCCATATCGTTTGAGTAGGCCGAAGCCACCTGGTGACGCAGGGTAGGAGAGTTGGCCTTGAGCCCAAATCGACCCGTGGCTGTTTGGCGAATGTCAGGATCCCAAACCCGATTGCGACGGCCTGAGATCCCATCTCCATCCTGATCTTGGGGATCAGCTAGTTGCTGCAATGTGTTCTCAGGCAGCACTTCCAGTAGCCCCATGCCAAAAACTGGGGGAGGTATTCTCAGGGAGGTTAAAACCGTTTCGGGAATGGGCTTTTGGGGATCGCTCTGAGACAGGGAGAGCTGAGGTGACCGAAGCTGGTAATCGGTCCCGTCGGGATATTGTCCCGATTGGGTTTGCCACGACAGTGATACCCTGGCATCTGGCTGATCTCCATAGATAGCATGATCCCGCACCTGGGTGCCGATGTTAGGCACAGGGACAACCCCATCCCTTGGTGAGACGACCTGTTTGGAGGTGGGCGACAAACTGACCCGCACCAGTGCCTGCCCTAACTCTGGCAAGCCCCGCCCATTTTTGATGTGGCAGGCACCACAGGAGCTATTATTAAACAATGGCCCCAGGCCAGGGTTGATCTTTGCAGGCGAGGTCACAAAGACCGCATCAAAGGCAATATCACCCACCCTATGTTTATCGACCTCAGCCATAGTCAACCCCGGCGCAGGTTGACCAAATGCATGGGAAGATCGGTTAAATAAGGTCGTCATCCCCCCAGCACGGGGGACATCTTCTGGTGACGTGGGCCATAGTCTACTCGAGAGTAAAGCCGCCATGACCCCTACAACTAAAAACATGAACAGATAAGCAACTCCTTTCGGCAGACGAAAGCGTGAAATAGAAGATGTCATAAATGGCTGGTTCGGTAATGGGTGCGCAAATATTGAGACTTAAACCACATCCAGTTTGAAAACTTGAGTTTTCCCTATGGGCAAGCTCCGGGTCTGGATGTGGCTAAGGTTTAGATCAAAGGAACAACTTTCTCTTCGATCGTCCCTTTGACTTCAAGAATAGCGTCAATGGCAGCCTGAATCTGAGGGGCGGCAGTCGGATCGGTTAAGCTGGTTTCTATCGGGGTGGGTATAGCTGATAGGGCCTGATCAGCCGCCTCAAGCTGAGCTTTAACCTCACTATCTAGGTCTGGATCTTGCGCCGCAACATAGCTGCTAATACTGGCACTAACTGGGGTGCTGGTGTCGGGCAACATCCCTAGATAACCATCTTCAGCACTTTGCAAATTGCTCTTGAGATCGTTGATAGTTTGGGCACTAAACCGACTTTCTAGACCCTCAGTATCTTGATCGATAAAGGGGGCTTCAAGCTTTTCTTCACCCACTTCCGTCAGACTATCTATAATGCCAGTCACGATCTCTTGGGCACCGGCTGCGGTGGTCGGGTAAACCGTGTTATCGGCTGCACCTGCGGTGGCAAACACGGTTTGATAAGCAGGTTGCCCCTCAATACCGGATTCCCAACTGGCCAGGAGCGCTTGGGCATTAATCTCCAGGTCCTCACCCAAAGCCTGCAAGTACTCTTTCTCCCGGTCGGTAAAGGCCGTCACGGGCTTCTCGCTACTTTCGCCAAACAGCAAAAACTCAATGGTATGCATCCCCCGTTCGGTGTCTTGTAGCTGAGCAACACTCTCCACAGTGAGGGGGGCTGAGCCCGCTAATATCTTGGTAAGATCGGCCTGGTTAACAGGCCAGGAATCCATGGCACCATCAAATCCCAGTGCCCCCGCCGGGCCAAATGCAAAGGTCTCTGTCTGTTCCCACGAAATCCGAGCGGCGGTCCAGGCTGTTTTCACGGATTCTAGATTAGCGGCATTGGTATCGCTCACAAAGCCTTGAATAGCTTGATTTAGAGAAACGGTATTGCGGGCATACTCACTGTACTTAGGAATGACCACGTTGTTGGTAAATTCAGAAATAACAGCGCCATCATCGAAAGTATTTGCCCAGTTCAGATTTTCTGAGGAAGCACCTTCACCGCCTTCACCCCCTTCACCGCCTTCACCCCCTTCACCGCCTTCACCCCCTTCGCCGCCTTCACCGCCTTCTATAATTTCCGCAGGCGCGTCTTCTGCACCCTCGCCCCCCTCAGGGGCATTGTCGGGGGCACCACAGGCGGTGACAAGCGAACCTGCCAACCCCAAGGCTAGAAAGATTTCTGCTACCTTTAGCTGTTTTTTCATTGCTCACTTTAACTCCTTGAAAACACCATGAAACCCCGTGGGGCGTATTTCATGGCAGGCTGACCCATACTATACCTTGATGACATCTAATCTCATCAAGAGTTTATGTTTTCTTGATAATCATCATCATTTGGAAATCTGGCAGTCATGCCCTGTGATTTTTTTTAGAACCCCGCTGGCAAGGCTAATGACTTCTTCAAAGTCGCTTAGCTGGACTGAGATATATTCTGAATAAGCTCAGGCTATTCCTAAAAGTGTTTAGCCATTATTAGGATTTATTCCATATTTATTCCTATAAAAGTTAGGCCTTGCTAGCCTATGCTGACATGGATGCGCTGTAGGGTTGGCCCATAGACCACGCGAGATTTTCCTGACCACTGCAGCAGCCCCTCTAATTCAAACTGTTTGAGAAAGCGAGTAATGGTGACTCGAGTGGTGCCGATGGCATCGGCTAGCTCCTGGTGGGTAATTTTAATCGGTAGCGAGCGCCCCTCTGGGACTCGATGGCCAAACCGATCTGCCAGCCAACAGATAAATTGCAGCAAGCGACAGTCAACATGGCGACAGTGCAAAATACGCAGCAGGGTCAGGGCTTGCTGGGTTTGTTCAATCATCATGGTAGAAGGCATGTGGAGCTGGCTATTGAGCTGCTCCGCCGAGACTGGGGTGAGGCACTGAATCTCATAGGGATGCATAAAAATAAGCGCTGCGCCAACCAAGCTGCCCGGTCCCCAAAAGCTGACAGGGATCACACAACCTTCTTCGTCCCAAGTGATAACGCGCACATAGCCGTCATGGATCTTCCAAAGGTTCTGACCTTTGATGGGTAAAAGTTCTCGCCGCTTGAAAGGGACTTTAAGGGCAGGGGACGGTTGCTGTGCTAGCGGTCGCTGTGCCGGGGGTCGTTGGACTAAGGGTCGTTGTTCTAGGGGGTTTGACAGGTGCTGTGTAGAGGACTGTTGAGAGATTTGAAGCATTGTCATAATAAGAACCTAAAAGAGGACCTGATGAACGGCTATTGCTGAATCAGGTTGAGCGGCGGCTGTAAAACGGCGGAATGCCAGTAGTCTCGAATCGCATTTGCTACCCGTTTAGGATGATCAAAGTGGAAAAAGTGATGACCTTGAGGACAGTGCCAGAGACGATCTTCCGGCTTTAAGAAGGGCTGCCATTGATCTTGCATTGAGCCACCGACAATCCCATCTTGCTCGCCAAAACAGATTAGCAGGGGCGGGGCAATACCCCCTGCGGCAATCTCAGTTCGACCTGCTAAGGAATGCAGTGATAAACCAGTATCGAGATCGCGTTCGAGTACCTGCATCAGCGCCAGGGTCAGGCGGTGCCCCTGGGGGCCAAACAAGAGTCTCACCATTTGTGCCAGGATAATGTCTCGGCTACAGGGCAACATTTGTCGTAGCCCATAGTACTGACTATGCCAGTTGGCCGCCGGGCTCGCCCCCACCGATAAAAGCGTCAGTGACTTGACTCGATGGGGAAATCGACGCGCATAGATTAGCCCGATCACCCCGCTGAGACCATGACCCAAAAGGTGAAGTTTGGGGGCAGCGGTGAGACTTGCGTGCTCAGCGCGATCGCACCGCCTGACATAATCGTGCAGCATCTTCACAGGCGTATCTAAGCAACAGGGCTCGTCGGAGGTTTGATGATATTCCCAGCGGCGAATTGCCGTATATCTAGCCAATTGACACAGCAGCCGCTGATCAAACTTCTTTAAGTGGGGGCTTACGGTCAGCCATAGCGCATTTGTCACTTGAGTCATGGTTAAACCTGTGGAGCGACGGCTTACTATTGAGTCTATTTCTCAATAAGCTTCTCAAGCAGTAGTATAAGGCAAAATATCTGAAATAGAAATAATTCCTGATAAAGAAGGGGAACCATTGCCTGTCATGTCTGCATACGGGGCAGGAATCCCACTGTCTAATCTCTACCGGTTACAGCGATCGCAAACCCCATACAGCGTCAGCTGACAGTCCAGAACGTAATAACCAGAGTTTCGAGCCTGACTGTCCCCAATGCGGTCAATCAGCGCTTCGGTAAACTCCAGGGTTTCGCCACAGTGGACACAGACCAGGTGGTGGTGGTGATCGCGCAGGGGACGGTTTAACTCGTAGTGTTTATGGCCTTCGGCAAGCTCTAGCTCTCGCAATAGCCCCATGTATACCATCAGGTGGAGGGTCCTATAAACCGTCGAGAGGCTAATGCGCTCACCGTGCCCTTTGAGGATAACGTAGAGGTTTTCGGCACTCAAATGCTCCCCCTGGGGCAGGGCTTGCAAAATATCTAGGATTTTTTGGCGTTGAGGCGTAGAGCGGTAACCTCGGGCGTTTAGCTCTGCCTTGAGGGCATCATCTGAATAAAAGGGCATGCGTCTGTGACTATCACTTAAGAAGCATTCTCAATTAGATTGCTCCGAAAGGTCAAGCATTAGGAAAAATTAGATTTAACTTTTGCTGACAAAAAGACAGTGAGCAACCCGGCAAATAAACGCCTGCGCCAACCGCACCCGCGCCGCAGACTGATCAAAAAATTACATCGTGCTATTAAAACTTCTGTAGAAACTTTGGAGAATATCGTCCCAGGGGTTTGCCAATTTTCTAATGACGACAGCGGTAACCCCTTCGCTCTGATGCATCAGGCCTACCAGTTGGATGGGTGAGCGGGTGAGTCGTGAAGAGTAGAAAGCAGATTGCTCAGGTGAAGGCAATTGATCGCTGGCAGCTGGGGCAAACGGCATGGATAATTAGCTGACAGTCAAGCAGGTGATAGCCTGACTTTTCGGCTGTTTTAGCGCCGGTTTTGAGGACCGCATCGTTTCTAAACTCCACTGTCTTGTTGCAGCGCACACAGACCAGATGATGATGGTGATGGGGCGAAGGTTGATTAATCTCGTAGCGTTTTTGCCCCTCTGCTAGCTCTAGCTCTCGCAAAATGCCCATACGGGCCATCAGCTTCAAATTGCGATAGATTGTGGATAGGCTAATGGGGTTTCCCTGCTCCTCAAGCAGTTCGCAAAGCTGCTCGGCACTTAGATGATGACCCTCATTCAAATTTTGAAACGTGGACAGGATCGTCTCACGCTGCGGCGTCATCCGCCAGCCTCGCTCATTGAGCTCAGCTCGCATTGCAGAAGGTGTATAAGCAACCATATCGCTACCCCAGTCGCTATCAATAATGGCCTGTTATTGACAATGATAGCTAAGGAGGATCCGTTTTGCAATAGAGAAGTCTTATTGAGAATAATAACCAACTACTCGGCCAATAAACACCAGAGGTCGCGAGGTGAACCTTTTTTACCCCAGCCTTCCTAGCTGATTGCAAACTTTCTCAATACTGGCCAAACTGCCGGGGTTAATCAGGCCAAAGTAATCAAAGGTCTCAATTTGATCGGTTTGGACGGCTTTAAGCTCACGCCAAAAGGGTTCGGCTTGCAGTTCAGAGGGTTGAGCCCCTTCGCCAGTCTCAATTAGCAATACCCGATCGGGATTCAGCTCTAAAACTTTTTCTGGGGATAGGGTCACGTACCCTTCAAATTCGCTCTGACCTTGTAGGTCAGCCGTCAGGTTTTGTAGGTTGAACTGGGTGATGAAGTCGCTGGCCCAGCTGTTTTGATTGGGTGACAGCAGCGGCTCGCGACTTACCAGCAGGACGGCGGTCGCTGCCCGTTCGGGGGCTTGCTCAAGACAGCTCTCGTAGCGCTGTAAAACCGGAGCTGAGTCACTGCCCAACTGCTCGGCCAGCTGCTGAGTGACTGCCCTGAGGCTGTCCCAACTGTCGATATCCACGGGTAGGGTTTCTATATCCAGGTCGCTGAGCCGCTGCAAGGCTTTGTCGTGAAAGCCCTCTGCGCCAATCACCAGCTCAGGCTCCAGGGCAATAATTTTCTCAAGATCGGGCTCAGTCCGGCCCTGGCTGATCACCTCAAGCCCCTCAAATCGAGGATCGGACGCCAGCAACGGGCTCCCCGGAATGCCCACAAGCTTTTCGTCAGACAGGGTCTCTACCAAATCAGCGCTGATCGAGCTGAGGGCGACAATCCGCTGGGGAATATCTCTCTGGGCAGGATTCTCCCCCGGGAGATCCGTTGACGGACGCTCAGAGGCATCAGGGGAAGGGTTTGAAGGTGCATCAGGGGCACAGGCTGCGATCGCACCCAGCATAATTCCGCTAATAATGACTCTACAGAGAGATTGTTTTTCCATGGTGGATTTCCTTTGGTCAAAATAGGGGATGGGTCATTTGGGATGGAGGATGGGGAATGGGGGATGGGTGAGTTGGGTGGTCAACTCAATTGAGGGAGACCTGAGTGAATTGGGGCCTCATTGACGGATTTCGGATAGCTCACCTGTGCGGCTCGCCGCCAGGGGGCAAATTTGCGGCCCTACGGGTGTTTTGAGGATAGAGACCTCAACTGAAAAGACCTCCAGGAGATTTGTCGGTGTCAAGATGGTCGAAACCGGGCCGATCGCCCACAGCCGTCCCTGCCGTAGCAGTGCCAGGCGATCGCTATAGCGAGCTGCCAGATTAATGTCGTGAAGCACCGTGATAATAGAGAGATCTTGCTGCCGATTGAGTCGCTTGAGGAGCGCCAGCAGCTGTAGCTGATAGTGGATATCTAAATAGGTGGTGGGCTCATCCAACAGTAAAATTTTAGGGTTTTGGGCTAGAGCCAGGGCCAAGAAGGCTCGCTGACGCTCGCCCCCCGAGAGAGTAGCCACCGGGCAATCGCGATAAGCTGTCATCTCGGTCCACTGGAGGGCCCTTTCGACCTGTAGTCGATCGGTGGCGCTGGGCTCCCATTGCCACCAGGGCTGGTGGGGGGCACGCCCCAAATTCACTAGCTGATAGACGGTAATCCCAGCGGGCACGGTCTGCTGCTGGGGTAGCAGCGCCAGCCGCCGGGCCACCTCAGTCGGAGAGAGGGTATGCATCTCTCGTCCGCTTAAAAATACGGCCCCTTGTTGGGGCGTCAAAATTCGGCTCAGCAGCCGCAGCAGGGTTGATTTACCGGAACCGTTTGCCCCCAGTAAACTCAGCCACTCTCCTGGTTGCAGGGTCAGAGAAATCGCCTCCACCACCGCCTGCTGCCCATAGCCCCCGCACAGATTTTGGGCGTCTAAGTGTGCGTCTAAAGTCATGGCTACACCCGCGTAATGACAGCACTCCGGCGATACAGCAGCCAGAGGAAAACGGGTGCGCCTAGAATTGCAGTGACAATGCCCACTGGCAGCTCGGTTGGCCCCAGTCGCGCCACCAAGTCTGCGATCGCAAGCACCAAGGCCCCCCCCAGCGCCGAGAAGGGCAGCACGATCCGATAGTCATTGCCCACCAGCAGCCGCACCCCGTGGGGCACGATCAGCCCCACAAAGCCAACCAGGCCAGCAATGCTGACGGCTCCGGCGGTCAGCAGGGTGGCGACTGCTCCAATGAAGAGTCGCGATCGCACCAACGACGTCCCTAACCCCACCGCCAGATCGTCCCCCAGATTCAACAAATTGACCTGACGCGCTAGCAGGCAACCGACGACCAGTGCCCCTAAGACGCTGGGGCCAACCACGGCAACCTCCTGCCAACCCCGCCCGTTCAGACTCCCGGTTAGCCAGGTCAGGGCCGCCTGCACCTGACCATCTGGCGACAGCAGCAGCAGCATGGTTTGCATAGCCGCAAATAGCGTACTCACGGCCACGCCGCCCAAAATCAAGCGTTCTACCGAAATCGTGCTCTGGGTGCGTGCCAGCCCAAACACAATCAGTATCGATAAAACCGCCCCCAGCCAAGCGCCCAGCGGCAGCCAGATGCGCCAGATGCCGAGTCCGACAATCAGCACAGCGGCCAGACCTGCCCCCGCCGAGATCCCCAGCAAAAACGGACTGGCTAACCCGTTGCGCAGCATCCCCTGCAGCAGCGCCCCAGAGACGCCTAAGGCTGAGCCCACGATGATGGCGGCGATGACTCGGGGTAGCCGTAGATCCCAAACGATGGTCTGTGCGATCGCATCTCCCTGACGCCAGAGCGCCGTCCACACCTCCGTACCACTGAGGGCGACCGAGCCAAACGAGAGCGACAGCCCCACCATCCCCAACAGACCCAGGCTCAACAGCCCGCCAACCCATAGCAAGCGAAAACGGCCCTTGGACGGAACCGGCTTTCCCTGAGGGTTCTGAGTGACCCCGAGATTCACTCGGCTTCTCCTTGATCAGATTCTCCCTGATCAGATCGGCGCGACTCGGTCGCCATCCCCAACCGTGCGCCCTCAATTGTCCGGAGTGCATCCATCACCTCAATGACCTCACCATGCTCAATTCGTCGATCGGCCTGGACAGTAATTAACGCCGTCTGTCCAGTGACCAGCTCTGCTTCAATGGCTGAGTTTAACTGGCTAAGCTGAATCGGCTCACGATTAAGAAAAATCTGACCATTTTCTTGCATAGTGACCGTAAAATCGGTAGTCTGCTGGGGCTCTGCCGTCTCAGCATTGGGTAAATTGACCGGCAGCCCTTCTGCTCGGGTTAAAAACAATGTTGAGAGAATAAAAAAGGCCAAAATCGCAAAGATCACATCAATCATTGGCACAATGTTGATCTCTAAGGGCTCCTCTACCTCATTATCGAGCACTCGCATAGGTTACCTCCCCGCGCTTGACAGCTTCGTAATGCCACTCATATAAAATCTCTAGCTGACCGCCGTACTCTTGCAGCAGCGCCACCTGACGTCGATAAATGCCCCGGAACAAATTGGCAAACAACAGCGCCACAATGGCCACCACCAGGCCCGTTGCCGTAGACACCAGTGCTTCGCTAATACCCCCGGTGACGACGTCAGTATTGCCGCCAATCTCACCCACGTTAATCGCGCTAAAAGAGCGGATCAGGCCGAGAATAGTGCCCAGTAAGCCCAGCAGCGGAGACACCGCAATTACCGTCTGTAGCACAGTCCCAAATCGCTTTAACAACGGCAACTCAGCCTGGGTGGCACTCTCTAACGCCAGCCGAAACTGATTGGGAGACGCCCCGTCTAACTCCAGGGCCTCTAAAAAAATGCGGGCCGCAGGCAAATGAATATTTTGCTTAAGCTTGGTAAAGACATCCACTGGAGCCTGTCGATAGGTTCGCAAGATGTCTTTGACCACCTGCTGCTGTCGACGATTGACCCGCAGCCAAAACAGCGAACGCTCAATCGAAACCGCAATCGTCAGGAATGAAAATAGCAGCAGCGGCCACATCACCACGCCGCCCGCCGCAAAAAGTTCCGAGATAGACATCATCACCTCAGGTGAATTAGGACTTTATGAATCTGTTATGAGTGCGATCGCGAACAGATTCTAATCTGATAGAAGGCTATTACTAATTGAGAATTCATGTCAAGTAATAGGCGGAGATCATGACATTGCTTTCAATGTTTTCCTGCACTATATTGACTATCTCAATAGGTCAGGGCTTTTGTTTTGATCAATATTTGGGATCCCTGCGACGGCTGTGTCATAATCCTGAGAGCCCTCTCTTACTGAGAGCAACCTCAATAACTGTGTAAGAATGAGTTTCAATAGTCTACTGTTACTAGTCCACTGTTACCGCCCCCTTGCTGTCAAATTGAACGCTCATTCTGAACATTCACTCTAAACGCTCGATATAAGCCCCTCGGAGAGTTATGCAATGAGTTTGTCTGATACCTGTCTGGCTCAACACGCCAAAGAGTCAGCCCTGACCCAGCGTTTGCTCGGGTTAGGGCTGATTGGTGCGGCAGGTTTGCATGGTCTATTCTGGCTAACTGTTCAATGGTTTCCAGTCGAAGCGGTCACTCAGCTGACCGAAGACCGGATTGAGCTAGTGGTTACGCAGCCCGTAGTTACGCAGCCAACAGAAGAGCCCGAGCTGCCCGAGCCAGTCGAGCCCGAAATCGAAGACATCCCGCAACCAGCAACCCTTGATGAGGTGGCTAATGCACCCGCTGCGATTCAGGCAGTCAAGCCGTCACCTACCCGCATTCCTACCCCTCAGGCATCTGAGCCGGAGATCGCTGAGCCAGAAAACCCTGAGCCAGAAAACCCTGAGCCAGAGGATACACCTATCCCAGTGACAGAGGAGGAGGAGGTTCCTGACACTGAGGTTGAGTCAGAGCTGCCTGATCACGAAGATGAGGAAGACGAAGTAGCTGATACAGACGGAGAAACAGAGACCGCAGAAGCTGAGACGGCGGCAACAGAAACCGCAGAAGCTGAGACATCCAACCACGATCGACGCAATTTGCTGGGCCGACTGTTTAACCGCAATCGTCGCGGGACTGCTGACGCTAATGCGGAAAATGCTAGCTCGGAGACAAACGGTGCCACCGCAGCGCCCTCTACTGGAGACTCAGGCGAGCGAGAACCGGTTGCCGCCCGATCAGGCCCAGAGCGGGGATCTGCCTCCGGTGGTAGCGAGGCAGGTGGTAGCGAGGCGGGTCGGGGGTCGGACGGGTCGAGCACCGTTAGCTGTCGGCGCTGTAATCGGCCAGCCTATCCCGAAGAGGCGCTCGAAGAAGGGGTTGAAGGGAACCCCGAAGTCCGGGTCCAGTATGACGCGAATGGAAATGCGGTGGGGGCGACTTTAGTCCGCTCTAGCGGCAATGCCGCCCTTGATCGCGCTGCGATGGAAGCCGCTAGAGACTACGAGTTTGATACGGGTGGGCAGAGCGGCAACGTTTCTATCGAAATGGACTTTGCAGTCGAAGGGTCACGCCGACACCGAGAAGCTCAGCAACGGGGTGAACGGCGCTCAGTCGAGGTGCCCGATCGCGAGGCCCCAGCTGCCAGTCGGGATAGCGCCCCCCCTGCGGCCCGTAACTCTGCTCCAGAGACTGCAACCCCTGAGGATGAAACGCCAGCGACGGGATCACAGAGCCCCAATGCAGCAAGCCCTAGTACAGCGGCTGAAGACTCTCCTGACGCTGCGGATACGCCTTCAGCAGATCTCCAGGAAGCAGACTTGTTCCCAGCTGCCGCTGGGGATAACAACGCTAGCTCTGAAGCCCCCCCCCCGGCATCTAATCCAGCCGAATCTGATAGCACGCCAGCGGCACCGCCCGCGCCCGAACCCGCCGCCCCCGCCGAAAAGCCCGAACCCGTGTCCGAACCCGCCCCTCAGCCTGCGCCCGAACCCGTGCCCGAACCTGCCCCTCAGCCTGCGTCCCCGCCTGCGCCCGAACCTGCGCCTCGACCTACGCCCGAACCCGCCTCCCAACCTGCGCCCGAACCCGCCTCCCAACCCGCGCCCGTTAATACCCCTGATCAATAGAGGCTTGCCCCGCAATGAATTCACTCAAAAGTTACATCTTGAATGGGTCTGAATTTGACGTAGGTCGCTGGGATCACTGGTTATTCATGCTTTGTTTTTTGATCGTTTCAGTTTGGGGGCTCTGGCTGTCCTGGCGCTGGTGCTATGCCCCTAAAAAAAGGCGAGTTCAAAGAAGACAAGGTAAGCGGCGTGCCAACACCTATGACAGATATCGTTAAATTTTGGGGGCGGCTAGGGCGGTCCACAGCAGCAGTGGCCAAGGCACTCGCCAGTCAGGAATCCACTGGGTGTGGGCTCTTAGGGCTGGTATCCCAGCGGGCAGTGCAAACCTTAAAGAACGCAGTGAGACGGGGAGGTTACCGGCTTGATCAGCCAGACCGTAGTGCTTGGCCCACTCTGCGACGATGTGAACCCGCCCTGTCCGCTGGTGGACTGCGGGATCGCTTGCGATCGCAGCCGCCACCCGTCCGGTCAGTAAGGGGGTTTCCCAGTTAAACCGATCTTGAATGACGCCCATACGAGGATCGGGAGCGGGCTCCGCTGCCATCTCATCGGCAAATTTTGAGATCTGCTCGGTGCCGACAATACCTGGCCAGAGAGGAATTGAGGCCACATGATAGGGTTTGAGCTCACGGGCCATGTCAGCGGCCATGCGATCGCACGCGGTTTTGCCTGCACCATAAGCCACCCCAAAGAGGGGCATCAAGCCGCCCCAGGAGGAAACCGTGCAGATCAGACCCTGCTGACGCTGAGTCATCATGCGGGCTGCCAGCAGGCTGGCTACATAGTGGCTGCGTAAACCCACCTGGTTACACGCATCCCAAAGTGACGCCTCTGATTGCCAAAAAGGTTTGCCGCTAGAGGTTCTCAGGGCATTGACCCCGCCGTAAACATTGTTGATCAAAATATCTAGGTGGCCCTGCTCTGATTGAATCCGGTCAAACAGGGCTTGTACCTGATCATCATCACCGTGATCGACCTGGATTGAGATGCATCGCCCCCCCGCCCGCTCGACGGCGGCCTGGGTTTCTAGCAAACTGCCGCCAATGTCCGCTGTGGTCGATGGCGTGGCAGTGCGACCTGTAATGTAGACGGTTGCCCCAGCTTCACCCAGGCCAGTGGCAATGCCCTTACCCAGGCCTCGAGTGGCCCCCGTAACCAGTGCAATTTTATCGTTGAGTAAAGCTTGGGCCATTGGTTGTTAATCAGACTGTATTGCTAATATTTTGATCATCGATCGAATGAGTTTCTTGCAGTCAAGAACGGTCAAAACCATCGGCATTGCAGACGACAGTGTTGCGCTCAATACCAATAAAAAGCGCTGGCTCAATGAGGGTAATGATAAAGTTCTCCTATTTCGCTTAGGCGGTCCGATGATCTTTGGTGTGGCTAAGGCTATCAATCGTGAACACAATGCGATTAAAATACCCGCTCTATCACAAAAGAACCTTGTCTTAACTCGATCAAGAGGAGACCCTAGCTTATCACCACGATGACCTTCACTTAATGTTTGGCGACTCAAATCTGATAGTTTCTATTAAATCGTTACGGGGGACTCTACATAGATAGTTGGTTCCTGTAGGGTAAACGCTATTCCGTAGGTGTCGAGCTGCTTTGCAATCTTTTCGCGGGCCAGTTCCAATAAGCGTTTGCGGAGCTGAATTGAATCTTCACTTGAGCCCAAGATGAAGAAAGTTACTCGAGCCCTGGTTGGAGGCGTGCTACCATTGCGATCTCGCTCGGTGAAGGTAATGTTGGTGCTGCCTGGATCAATGCCAAGGAGGGCTTCTGTACTCGTCGTGACGACTTGCTTGACCAGGGCAGCATCTTGTTCGTCTAAGGGTTTCAAGAAATCGAGATAGAGCATGACCATGACCTTTTTACCGCGGGTGACATTCTCGATATCCAGGTTGGCCAGGGTATTGTTAGGAATAATGACTAGAGTACTCTTGGCAGAGGTGCGCAGCTTAGTGGAGCGTAGCCCAATCGATTCGATGCGCCCATAAACGTCTTGGGCGTGCGGATTAAGGCTGACTCGAATATAGTCACCGGGGACAAAAGGCCGATCTAGATAAAGCACGATTGTGCTGAGTAGCTGTTCTAAAATCTTTTGGGCGGCAAATGCGATCGCAAGTCCCCCAATCCCTAAGCTGGCCATTAGACCGATTAGATTAAAGTCTTGACTTTGGGCAAAAGCCAGGACTGCAATAAACCCAATCAGCACATTAATAAGGGTCTCTAAGACCAGCAGTAGCTCATCTACCTCGCGGCCCAAACGGCGGAGGAGATGAATCCCATAAAATCGGATAAACTGTCGGGATAATCGAGAAGCCAACCAGGCAACGCTGATGATCACCCCCAAATCAACCAGGGGGTTTAGAAAGTCATGCAGGCTGCGATAGTCTTCTCGGAGCCACACCAGGGAGAGTGAGATTAAAAGAAAGGTCCCAGCGACCTTAAAGGCGTGTCTGATCGGCTGCACCAGATTGTCGTAAATGGTCGCGACCTGATCCTTGGAGAAACGCTGGACGACTAGCCAAACCAGTTTGGGGGTATAGCGACCTACCAAAACTGCCATCAGCACAGAGACGCAGAAGACAGCGATTTTGGGGATTTCTGAAAAAGCGGGTAGTTCGATCTGTAGGGTCTCTAAAATGCCTGCAAAATCCATCATTTCTCTTCCCTTAAATTGTAATGGGAGAGTCTACGTAGATGGTGGGCGCTTCGATATCAAACGCAATCCCATATTCCTTGAGTCGGTGGGTCAAATTCTGATTGGCAATATCCAGCAGCTGTCGTCGAATGTTCATGGAGACATCCCCTGAGCCCAGAATGAAGAAGGTGATTTGAGCCTGGGTTTTACTTTCGAGGGTGTCTTCTTTAAAGACGATATCGGTACTGCGGGGGTCTAACCCAAAAATATCCTGGGTACTCTCAAGCACCACCTGACGAATCAGGGCTTGCTCATCCTGGGGAATCAGGCGATAAAAATTGAGGTATAGCAGGGCCATGACCTTCTTCGCACCGGTAAAGTTCTCGACCGTTGACTGGATAATGGCGTTGTTTGGCACGATGGCGAGGGTGCCTTTTCCGGAGGTCCGAATCTTAGTGGAGCGCAGCCCAATGGACTCGACCCGACCATAGGTGCCATCGGGTAGGCCGATATAGTCGTCAATGCCAAAAGGGTGATCAATGTAAATGACAATCCCCCCCAGGAGTTGCTCAAGCACCTTTTGAGCGGAGAATGCGATCGCAATCCCCCCGACGCCTAAGCTGGCGAGCACGCCGAAGATATTCAGGCGGTGGGTTTGCCCAAAGAGAATAATTAGAAGAACAATAATGGCAAAATTCGCAAAAAACTTTGCCAGTATCAAAAACTCGCTATTAACCTTGCGGCCACTCTTGGCAGCTGCGTCCAAAACATAGGTGCCAAAATACTCTTTGAACAGCCTTGAGCCCAACCACCCCAGGACCAAAGTAAGCGCTAAGGTGACGGGCGTCTCGATGGCACCGTACCAAGGAACCTGCAAGAAAACTTTGAAAAAGACCCAGACGATTAAATCAAATATCCCGAGAGCAATGACGCTCCCCAACAGGACTCGTCGAGGTTCGATGACTTTGCTGTAAAACTCGTTAAACTGAGGGGCCGCTAGATATTTAATCCCTAAATCTATCAGAAATGCCCCCAACTGCCCCAGTAGCACGATGCCTGCAATGGTCACGATGACCAACAAACCGAACTGTAGCGCAAAACTCTCTCGGAGCAGGTCAATCATTGAGGGAGGCAAGACTTGCAAATAGTACCGCTCATACTACCAGTTGGGTCTAGCATCCGCATCTCCCTTAGGATACAGACATGAGGTCTATCTTTTGGTAGAGGAACTCTAGTAAGACGCTAAAAATTTTCAGAATATTCTTAGCATCTCAGCAGAGCCCATCGGGGAGCTGAACCTCTTATGAGCTCTGCTAGCTGATAAGAGTGCTCTCTCCCACCCGTAGCCTAACAGGTCAACCTCAATTAAATCTCTAGCTACGGGTAAGTATTTATGACTAGCTACAGCGGGTCAATGCTGCGATAGACCGACTGGAACCCCATATGAACGCCATAGGCAATGAACCCGATGCCTAGAATGGCCAGTATCCACTCATCGGTTGGGTTGTTGTCAAAGACGGCCAGCGCATCTTCCGTTGTCTTAATCATCGATGAGTCAAATTCCCAGGCTGCCCTCAGCCCGTAGCAGCCAATGACAACGTATACAAATCCTCGGGCGGCGATACCCACTCTCCCCGCAATGGTTGCCCAGGTCTTAGCGCTGTCACTCATGTGATGGCGCTTAAAGCGTTTACGAAACTCGGCCTTAATAACCCTATAGAAGTAGTAGCACCCGATGCCAAACACCACCAGACCGCCTGCCCCCACCAACCAACGACCAAAAGGCTGAGCCATAATCTCAAACGCCCATTGTTCGGCTGTCTTGCCCTCGCTAGAGGCAGACACCTTGAGTATCTTGACGGCGCTGAAGGCGACCCCTGCGTAGGCAAAACCGCTGCAGGCATAGCTGATCCGCCTGAGTATATCTGCCGCATCAGCGCCGCTGTGTTCGGGGTCTAAAACGGCTTGAATAAACCGCCATACGACATATCCGACCAAGCTGACGGCAAGCACGATCAGCAGCCCACGACCAAAAGGCTGAGCCGCAATTCTTTTAAGTACTCCTTCAGAGCCAACGGTTTCGCCCTGGTTTAGATCAAAAGCCTGCATCAGGGCTAAAAGCCCAACCGTTCCATAGATGACACCTTTCGCCCCATAGCCAATCCGAGCATAGTGCTCTATCCAATCCTCTATCCTTTGCTGAATTTTTTTAGATAGGGCCATGTTCGCTTCGACGCGGTTGGTTTTTAAAGTTTACTGCGACGCCCGGCAACCCTTCGATATCTTCAGACTTAGCCGTCGAAGGCTGTCCGGGGACAATCAAGGTCAGCCCCTGGGGTACACAAACAACTTCGATAGGCACCTCCCCCAGCATTTCACCGTCGAGGACGACTTTTTGGGGTGGATCCGTCGTGATTTTGATGTGCTTACTTCGCAAGAAGCCAATGTCGTCTCGCTGGGTCGCCTCGCCACTGAGGGCCGAGCGGAGCAGCTCATAGGAGGCCGCCAGAGCGCTACCAATCCCCTCCGTGGCGACAATCGTAATATCGAGTAACCCATCATCGACGACGACCTCAGCCGGCCCCTGGGCCAAGATTGAAGTAGGAGGGGCCATATTCGCCACCGTAATGGCGCAGGCTGGCACTGAGATGACTTTGTCGGCGGTTTCAAGGGTGGCCTCAAAAGAGGGCAGATCGCTCAGCTGTTGGAAACCGGCCAGGATGTAGGCCATCATGCCAAACCGGTCTTTGGCTTCCCGCGAGGCTCGCTCTACTACAGCGGCCTCAAACCCAACCCCGGCTAAAAGGACCATTGGGCGACCATTGCAGCGGGCCGTATCAATGGTGTAGGGCTCCCCGTGGATGGTAACCTGACAGGCGGCTTCTAAATCGTCGGGAATGCCCAGGGATGAGGCCACTGCATTGGCAGTGCCCCGTGGAATAATAGCCAATGGAATGGAGGTCTCCATCAGGGCTTCGGCGGCGGCATTGATGGTCCCATCTCCACCGGATGCAATCACCAAATCCACCCCCTGCTGCACAGACTGGGCAGCGAGCGTGTTGGCATCACAGTCCGGGGAGGTTTCGTAAACGGTCAGATCAAAGACAGGCTCCAGATGCGATCGCATCCGGGCCAAGTCTGCCTGAGCATCTCCTTGACCAGAAACCGGGTTAAAAATGAGGTGAGCAGTGCGAGGCATATCTTAAATTGCAAGTCTAATTGCAAGTCTGTATTGCAAGCGGGTTGCGCTAGTTTGGAGCGACGGGCTGACCGTTCGCTGAGCGTTCGTGGGGTTGGAAGTCGCTGTACTCATCCTGGTTGTAAAAATAAAGCGTGCGAATGGGGTAAGGGATGTTGATATCTGCCTGATCGCAGGCCTGTTTAATCGCCACCATGACCTGTGTGCGAATACGTCGGACACACTTTTGCTCTGATTGGGTCCAGTAGCGAACGACAAGATTAATAGAACTGTCGGCAAATTCAACAATATCGACCTCAGGCGAGGGGGTGGTTCTGACTTCTTCTACAGCGCGGACAGCTTCCATCAAAACTTGAGTCGCTTTGGGCAGCGGTGTATTGTAGTCAACTCCGACGCCCAGATCGGTTCGCCTTTGATCGTTAGCCGTCAAAACCTGCACCGGGCTCGTAAAGACCACCGAGTTGGGGATCACGACCTGCTCACCCTGATACGTTCGAATCTGGGTCGAGCGTAGGGCAATCTCTTCGACCGTGCCCTCGTAGTCAGAAACAATAATCTGATCGCCCAGCGAAAAAGGCTCTTGTAAAAGGAGTAAAACCCCCGCCAAAAAATTCTTAAAAATATCTTGGAAAGCAAAACCAACTGCGACAGAGCCTAGACCCAACAAGGCAATCAGATCGCCTAGCCCCAAATCAGGGAACGCCATCACGCAGGCAAATAAGATGCCCACGACCCAAACACTGACGTAGCTAGTCTGTACCAATAGAGACTGCAAAGACAGACTCTTGATGGCAGACCCGGCCACCCGCCGCACCACCCGCCGTACCAGACCAGCTATGAAGCTGGTTAAGAACAACAAGACGATGGCTAAGAGAATGCCGGGTAAAATCTTGACCCCTGCACCCACCAGATCGACGGCAGTACTTTGGATTTCTTCAATAAGCGATGTCATAGCGCAAGATATTCGTAAGGGATGAAACAGTTTTAGTGCGGCTAATAAGTGGGCTGGCGCAATCATCTATAAGGTAGAAAACCAACCAGATATTTGAACTCTTCCAAGCAAAGGGAACGGAAGGGCCCTAGGCGGCGTCCCAAAGTGAGCGAATCTCCCCAGGTAGTACCTGGGCAATGTCTTTTATCTGCTCAGCGGGCAGCTCCTCTTTGGTCGCCGAAAAGACTGCATTTAAAATCGTTTTTGGCCCGGTACTTTTGGGCAAACCCGCTTCCTGCTGAATGCGATACAAAAAGGTCTCTGCGTCAAAATTGAGCGGTGGTCGAAGACTACTCAAGAAACGAACCAGTCGGTTTCTGTCCTTCCACAGATCGGCTACTTCTGTCTGAAGCGCCTTCTCGTCAGCGTTGGGCAGTACCGCCGTATGTAATTCTTCGGCAACTCTTTCTGAGGTTTCTTGACCCATTAGATCACGAATGGTTCTAAAGACGATTTCGGTAATATCTCGAGCGTCGTAAATATCTTTGAGATTACCCTTCAGGCGAATTTTCTCTAGAAAGGCGGTGTCCTCAGTAATCATCGTGACGGCAGGCCCGGTGAAAAGCCGCTCGGGCGGGTTGGCCTCCATCTTTGACAAGAGCTGTTTACCGGCCTCAGTGAGTTTGATATTCTGCAAAGAAATGAGAGCGGGTAGCGGATTGGGCCCCTTAGCAGCGTAGGCATCACCTGAAAAATTGGCCTCAACGTATCCCTTTTGATTGAGATAATCGACATGGGCAGTTAGCTCTGTGGCGTCAGTGTTGCGGCCCACAAAATCTTCGTACCGAAAACTCAGTTCACCCTGGCGGTTTGCGACAGCGTGCTCATCAATTTTCTTGAGCAAGATGTAAGCTAAGTCTTCTTTGAGCTGAATAGTCATTGAATCGCCTTGTCTTCCTTAACTTTGCTTGTATGAA